>DYZK01000083.1 GCA_020741275.1 Corynebacterium urealyticum | reverse complement strand
GACCTCGGCGGCGAGTGGCCGGTCATCGAGGTCTACCCGTCCCTGAATAAGGCGCTGGCCGAGAAGTTCCCGGATCAGCCGGAGGTCACCGTCGACTCCACCGTCGAGGAGCTCAAGGCGCTCGCGAAGGTCATCGGCCTGGAGGTTCCGAAGGACGGCGGCTGGGGCCACGGCAAGCTCGTCGAGGAGATCTGGGAGTTCCTGTGCGAGGACCAGTTGTGGGGCC
The DNA here is from genome assembly GCA_020741275.1 of Corynebacterium urealyticum. GTDB lineage: Bacteria > Actinomycetota > Actinomycetes > Mycobacteriales > Mycobacteriaceae > Corynebacterium > Corynebacterium urealyticum_A. The sequence continues at coordinate 6,414 of DYZK01000083.1, read as the reverse complement.
CGGTCTTCGTCTACAACTACCCGGTCGAGACCTCCCCGCTGGTGCGTCAGCACCGCACCGAGCGTGGCGTGACCGAGAAGTGGGACCTCTACCTGCGCGGCTTCGAGCTGGCGACCGGCTACTCCGAGCTGGTTGACCCGGTCATCCAGCGCGAGCGCTTCGAAGACCAGGCTCGCCTGGCCGCGGGCGGCGACGATGAGGCCATGGTTCTCGACGAGGACTTCCTGCAGGCGATGGAGCAGGGCATGCCGCCAACCGGCGGTACCGGCATGGGGCTGGACCGCCTGCTGATGGCCTTCACGGGCCTGGGCATCCGCGAGACCGTCCTCTTCCCGTTGGTGAAGCCAGAGAAGTAAACTTCCTCTCGACTGCATAAAGCCACACACAGCCCATGGTGTGTGGCTTTCTTTATGGCATTCTGCGGAAAATGTGATCTGCGCCATGATGCCAAGTTATGATTAATAAGATCATTATCCGCACATGGTGATGCTCGGCGGATCGCAGCGAGCGATGCGTAGGGCACCTCTACTGAAAGGTGGCTACCAGACAATGAGCGACTCCAAGAAGCTCAACGACTCCACCCCGGGGCTGAACAACGTCAAGCGTGACGCCATTGGTGTCGTTATGCGGGCGCTGTCTCGTTTCACTGGTTCCGACTTCGCAGAAAAGTACAACCTCAACAAGGCCGTCGACCGCGCTGCCTACGAGACCGCCAAGGGCGGCATCCGTACCGCCGGCGCGATGAACCGCCAGTTCAAGCGCATCAAGGGCTCCGGCGATCCGGTCCGCCTCCCGAAGCAGAACGAGGGCGACGTTCAGCAGTTCGAGCCGGGCAAGGCACCGTTCGACCTGAATCCGACCGAGGACCAGCAGATGATCCTCGACGCGGTGCGCGAGTTCGCCATCGAGCGCCTGCGTCCGGCCGCCGCGGAGGCCAACGACGAGTCCAAGCCGACCGAGGGGCTGCTCGACACTGCCGCTGAGCTCGGCATCGCTCTCGTGAACCTCCCGGAGGAGTTCGAGGGCATTGCCAGCGCATCCGGCGCCAGCACCAACGCCCTCATCGCCGAGGCTCTCGGCTTCGGTGACATGGGCCTGGCCGTCTCCATCCTCGCCCCGGCAGGCGTGGCCAACACCATCACCAACTACGGTGACGACGCCCAGCAGAAGACCTACCTGCCGTCCTTCTCCGGCGAGTCCGTCCCGCCGGCAGCCGTCGTGGTTTCCGAGGCCCGCCCGATGTTCGACGCCTTCGAGCTGCAGACCACCGCGAAGCTGGAGGGCGACGACGTCGTCCTCAACGGCGTGAAGACCATGGTCCCGAACGCCGCAGAGTGCGAGCTCTTCGTCATCGCCGTCGAGCTGGACGGTGTGAATACCTTCGTCATCGTCGAATCCGGCACCGAGGGCCTCGAGGTCGAGTCCGATCCGTCCATGGGCCTGCGCGCCGCAGCCCTGGGCCGCGTGGTTCTCAAGGACGTCCGCGTCCCGGCCGCCAACCTCCTGGGTGGCGCGAACCTCTCCGACACCGACCGCACCGAGCAGTACGCGGAGATCGTCCGCCGCTCCCGCCTGGGCTGGGCCGCACTGGCTTCCGGCACCGGCGAGGCCATCCTCGAGTACACCAAGAAGTACGTCAACGAGCGTGAGGCATTCGGCGAGCCGATCTCCCACCGCCAGGCAGTGGCCTTCATGGTCGCCAACCTCCGCATCGAGCTCGACGGCCTGCGCCTGATCATGCTGCGCGGCGCATCCCGCCTCGACCAGGGCATGTCCTACCACCGCGAGGCCGGCCTTGCCCGCCGCTACGCCTCCGACAAGGGCATGGTCATGGGCCTGGACGGCGTCCAGCTGCTGGGTGGCCACGGCTACACCAAGGAGCATCCGGTTGAGCGCTGGTACCGCGACATGCGCGCGATCGGCGTTGCTGAGGGCGTCGTCGTCATCTAACCCGCCATAACAACGACTTTTGGCATCTACGCACAACACAGTCCCGAGAGCAGAGGAAAAAGATCATGCTTAATCTGGAACTTCCCAAGCGTCTGAAGGCGGGCGCCAACCAGGCACACCAGGCGGCCGCACAGATTTTCCGCCCCATCTCCCGCAAGTACGACCTCAAGGAGCACGAGCGCCCGGTCGAGCTCGACACCATGGCCGCCCTCGTTGAGGGCGCTGCTGAGGGTGGCGTGGCCATGGCCGGCGCCACCGGCAGCCGTGGGGATAAGAAGGAAGACACCGGCGTGAAGAACGGCGGCAACATGGCCGCCGCCCTGAACGTCATGGAGACCTGCTGGGGCGACGTCGGCCTCACCCTGTCCATCCCGTACCAGGGTCTGGGCAACGCAGCCGTCGCCGCCGTCGCAACCGACGAGCAGCTCGAGCGCTTCGGCAAGATCTGGGCCGCCATGGCCATCACCGAGCCGCAGTTCGGCTCCGACTCCGCAGCCGTCGCCGCGACCGCGAAGCTGGAGGGCGACGAGTACGTCCTGAACGGTGAGAAGATCTTCGTCACCGCCGGTGAGCGCTGCACCCACGTGGTCGTCTGGGCCTCCGTGGACAAGTCCGCAGGCCGCGCAGCTATCAAGTCCTTCGTCGTCCCGCGCGACACTCCGGGCTTCGAGCTGGTCCGCCTCGAGCACAAGCTGGGCATCCGCTCCTCCGACACCGCGCACTTCATCCTCGACAACGTGCGCATCCCGAAGGACAACCTGCTTGGCTCCCCAGAGGTGGACACCAAGAAGGGCTTCGGCGGTGTGATGGCCACCTTCGACAACACCCGCCCGCTGGTCGCAGCGATGGCTGTCGGCGTTGCACGTGCCTCCCTGGAGCGCCTGCGCGAGGTCCTCTCCGACGCTGGCGTGAAGATCGACTACGACGCACCGGCCTGGAACCAGTCCGCCGCCGCGTCCGAATACATCCGCCTCGAGTCCGACTGGGAGGCTGCCTACCTGCTGACCATGCGCGCAGCATGGATGGCGGATAACAAGAACCCGAACTCCAAGGAAGCCTCCATCTGTAAGGCGAAGGCAGGCCGCATGGCGACCGACCTGACCCTGCGCGCCGTGGAGCTCGCCGGTGCCTACGGCTACTCCGAGCGCGACCTGCTGGAGAAGTGGTCCCGCGACTCCAAGATCCTCGACATCTTCGAGGGCACCCAGCAGATTCAGCAGCTCATCGTCGCCCGCCGCGAGCTGGGCCTGAGCTCCGCTGAGCTGAAGTAAGCGCAAGCGGAGCTGTCTGCACCCCCTGAATAGCCCCGTTACCAGCAAAAATAATCGCTGGTAGCGGGGTTATTTCTGGGCCGGGGTTAATGCCCACCCCCTAACGGAAATCATGGGCTTTAGAAAAGTCCGGGAGCAAGGCAAAATGTGTAATGCCTGGGATCTCTCTAACAACGCTGGGAGTCCCGTGAAGTGTCTTATTTGTAACTGTTTGATTTACGAGTTAGGTCAGCACTGAATGTCTCAACCGGAGACCAAAGCTCCCATTAACGGGAGCGCAGCAGGACAAGAAAACGACTTCTGGTGGCACACCATCTTCGGGGGGTTGCTGCTCATCGCGGTGCTCGCACTCACCTGGTGGTCCGTGGACCTCATGCCGGAGTCTGCGAACATCGGGATCCTGATCGTCACGATCTTCTTCGGAATGTTCATGGCGTTCAACATCGGCGGTAACGACGTCGCGAACTCCTTCGGTACCTCGGTCGGTGCGAAGACACTGACCATCAAGCAGGCGCTGCTCATCGCTGCCGTCTTCGAGGTCGGGGGCGCGCTGATCGCCGGTGGCGACGTCACCGACACCGTCCGCTCCGGCATCGTCGACCTGGACGGCGTGGACCTCGACCCGCAGCACTTCGCCTACATCATGATGGCCGCCCTGCTCGGTGCGGCACTGTGGCTGCTGATCGCCACGCGCAAGGGCTGGCCGGTCTCCACCACCCACTCCATCATCGGCGGCATCGTCGGTGCCGCGGTGGCCCAGGGTATTGCCACGGGCACCGGTGGTCTGGAGATGGTCCAGTGGGGCAAGATCGGCGAGATCGCGATGAGCTGGGTGCTCTCCCCAGTGCTGGGTGGCCTGGTGGCCCTCCTCCTGTACTCCTTCATCAAGCGCCACGTGCTGCGCTACAACGATGAGGTCGAGCACAAGATGCGCGAGATGCAGGAGCGCCGTAGCGAGCACAAGAAGCGCCACAAGGACCTCTTCTCCCGACTCAATGAGGTGCAGCGCGCGGCCTACACCCAGACCATCGCCCGCGACGCCTCCGTTTACATCACCGGACGCGCGGAGCCGCAGAACCTGGAATCTGACTACTACCGCGAGCTCGTCGTCATTGAAAAAGACGAGCGGGAGATCGAGGCGCACCGCGCCCTGGAGACCTGGGGTCCGTCGCTGGCCGCCATCGGCGCAATGATCATCACGGGCATGCTCCTGCTGAAGAGCCTGAGCAACATCCTGCCGAACATGACGAGTGCCACGGTTTTCGGCATCGTCGCAATTGTGGGCATCGCGGTGTTCCTCACCTTGCGCTCCTTCACCACCGGGCTACGGCGCTACACCGTGGACCGCGCGACCTTCGTGATGTTCAGCTGGATGCAGGTCTTCACCGCGTCCGCCTTCGCCTTCTCCCACGGTTCCAATGACATCGCGAATGCGGTGGGTCCCTTCGCTGCGATCTTCGACGTGCTGAAGACCGACTCCATCAACGCGACCGCTCCGGTGCCGATGGCGTTGATGCTCGCCGCCGGTGTGGCTCTGATTTCCGGCCTGTGGTTCATCGGCCGCAAGGTGATCGAGACGGTCGGCACGGGGCTGACCCACATTCACCCGGCCTCTGGCTTCGCGGCTGAGCTCGCTGCAGCGGGTGTGGTGATGGCCGCGTCCATCTCCGGCCTGCCGGTGTCCTCCACGCACATCCTGATCGGTGCGGTGTTGGGCGTGGGTATCGTCAACCGCGCCGCGAACTGGCGCCTGATGAAGCCGATCGCCCTGGCGTGGATCATCACGATCCCGGCTGCCGCGCTGATCGGCGCGGTGGGGGTCCTGGTGATCGGCTGGATCTTCTAAGAGCCGAAGAGCAGAAGCACACAGAAGCGCCCCGGGTGGAGAAACACCCGGGGCGCTTGTCGCTGCTAAGGCTGCGAGGCTTCCCAAACCCCCTCAGCCCGTTGGCTTAAGCGGCGGCCGCAGTGTCTGGCCGCGGCAGCTCTCGGCGGACGACCTTGCCCACCGCGTTGCGGGGCAGGGAGTCCACGTACACGAAGTGGCGGGGCACGGCGAAGCGGGCCAGCTGCTGGGAGACGGTCGCCTTGATCTCCTCCTGCAGCTTCTGCTTATCGGCTGCGCTCAGCTCCTCCTTCGTGACGATCCACGCGCACAGTGCCTGGCCGAACTCATCGTCCGGAACACCCTGGACGCAGACCTCGAGGATCTCCGGCAGGGTGCCGATGATGTGCTCGGTATCGGTGGGGTAGACGTTCTCACCGCCGGAGACGACCATGTCATCCGAACGGCCCGAGACGAACAGCAGGCCGTCCTCCCAGTACCCCAGGTCGCCGGTGGCGATCATGCCCTCATGGGTCTCCTTGTCCTTGCCCGGGCGGGTGTAGCCCTCGAACATCATGTTGTTGGCGACGTAGATGCGGCCAACCACGCCGTCCGGGCACTCGCGGAAGTCCTCGTCCAGGACCTTGACGACCGTGGCCATCGGAGGCTTGCCCGCGGTATTCGGGTGGCGCTGCAGATCATCCGGGTTGGCGATCGTGGCCCAACTGACCTCGGTGGAACCATAGAGGTTGTAGAGCGCGGGCCCGAACTTCTCGAAAGTCTTTTCCACGATCTGCGGCGGGATCGGCTCACCGGAAGCCGCAATGACCTTCGTGCCTGGATCCATGCCCTCCGGTACGGCCTCCAGCAGTCGGCGCAGCATCGTTGGCACGATGGCGATCGCATACGGGCGGTTGGCCTCGATGAGCTGCACCGCATCTTCTGGGCGGAACTTGCGCTGCATCACCATCGTCGAGCGGAGCGCGAGCGCCAGCTGGATATTGGCAAAACCCCAGGTGTGGAACATCGGGGCTGCCAGGTAGAACGGGCGGCGCGCCTTGAGCGGGATCCGGCTCATGATCGAGGATGCCGGCAGGTAGCTCGGCGGCTCCGGGCGGCGGGTGCCGCGCGGGGTGCCGGTGGTTCCGGAGGTCAGGATGATGGTGCGGCCGCGGCGCGGACGGGACGGGATGGTCTGCTCGGCCGGGGTGGTTCGCAACACCAGGCTCAGTGACGGCCAGTCCTCGCTGCGGGTCGCGTGGTCCTCCAAGGCGAGGGCGTCGCGGATATTCGAGTCCATCGGCAGTGCTTCCTCGGCCTCGCGGGTGAGCCCGATGGTGTCGCCGAATTCGTGGGCGACGATGACAG
>DYZK01000082.1 GCA_020741275.1 Corynebacterium urealyticum | reverse complement strand
CGCCGGCTTCGACGCCACCTCGAACCTTGAGGCAGCCTTCCGCTACAACATCCCGGCCTCCGGCACCGCGGCGCATGCCTGGACGCTGCTGCACACCCACCCGGACGGAACCGCCGACGAGGAGGCCGCCTTCCGAGCGCAGATCGCTGCCCACGGTGTGGGCACGACCCTACTGGTCGACACTTATGACATCGCCGAAGGCGTGGAGACCGCCATCCGCGTGGCCGGCCCGGAGCTCGGCGGGGTCCGCATCGACTCCGGCGACCTTGGTGTGCTCGCCCAGCAGGTCCGCGACCAGCTGGATTCCCTGGGAGCCCACAACACAAAGATCATCGTCTCCAGCGATATGGACGAATTCTCCATCGCTGCGCTGCGCAGCGAGCCGGTGGACGGCTTCGGCGTGGGCACTTCCGTGGTCACCGGCTCCGGGGCGCCGACCGCCGGCCTGGTCTACAAGCTCGTCGAGGTCGAGGGAGCACCGGTGGCTAAGCGCTCCCGCGGCAAGGACTCGCGAGGCGGTGCGAAGGCAGCTATCCGCACCTGCCGGGACACCGGCACCGCCGTCGAGGAGATCACCTTCCCCTTCGGCGAGGCCCGCCCAGATACCGGCATCCTCGAGGCCATCGAGCTCTCCGTCCCGCTCATCCGCGATGGCGAGCCAGTGGATGGCCTGCCGACCCTCGAGGACTCCCGCCAGCTGCTGGCCGATCGGTTGGTCTCCCTACCGTGGGAGGGCCTGGCCCTGTCCCGCGATGAGCCGGTGATCAGCGTCCGCCACGTACCGCGGGCCCAGAACTAGCTGGCCGGCAACCTGCCGGGTCACCCCTTCCTGCCCCGGTCACCAGTACCTTTCCCGTTACTCGTAGAAGAAGTGCTCCCGTGAGTTCCACCCAAGACCTCCTCGCCGCAGCCGTCAGCAACATCGGCGGTGCGCCGCGCCCCGGCCAGCAGAAGATGGCCGATGCCGTCACCGAGGCCATGGAACAGTCCACGCACCTGGCCGTCCAGGCGGGCACGGGAACGGGCAAGTCCCTGGCCTACCTGGTCCCCGCGGCACGGCACGCAACCCAGACGAACGTCCCCGTCATCGTCTCCACCGCGACCATCGCCCTGCAGCGACAGCTGGTGGAACGCGACCTCCCCCACCTCGCCGATGCTCTGGAGGAGCACCTCCCCCGCCCGTTGAGCTCCGCGATCCTCAAAGGGCGAAATAACTACCTCTGCCTCAACAAGATCAACGGCATCGGCGACGAGGCCATCCCCGAGGCAGAAGAGGACGCACTGCTCGACCCCTCCCAGATCTCGAAGACGGGAGCCCAGGTGGCCCGCCTGCACGAATGGGCCCAGGAGACCGAGGACGGGGACCGCGATAACCTCGACCGCGGCGTCTCCGACACCGCCTGGCGGCAGGTCTCCGTCAGCTCCCGGGAGTGCATCGGCGCGAGCCGCTGCCCCTTCGGCGACCAGTGCTTCGCGGAACGGGCCCGGGCGGAAGCGGCGGAGGCAGACATCGTCGTCACCAACCACGCACTCCTGGCCATCGACGCCCTCTCCGACGTGCCGGTCCTGCCGGAGCACGACTGCGTGGTCATCGACGAGGCTCACGAGCTCGAGTCCCGCATCACCTCCACAGCCACCGCGGAGCTCTCCCCCACCAATATCGCGATCCTCGCCAAACGCACCGGAAAGATCGGCCCCGACGGCACCGGCGATGCGCTGACAGAGGCTCTCGACGAGTGGGTCACCGCCCTCGACGGCGCGATCGCCACAGACGGAGATCGGATCATCGGCCGGTGGACCGGGGTCCCCAACGGTCTAGAAGTTCCCCTCGGCGTGCTCAAGGATGCGGCGTGGAAAACCAACCGACAGATCAACTCGGTACCCGCCGGCGAGTTCGCCAACGACCCGGCCAAGGCCGCCGAGCGCCAGGCCCTGCTCGTGGCCACCGAGGAGCTGAACGACACCTGCGTGCGCGTCCTCGAGGCCTCCACCGCGGATGCCGCCGCGGATCAGGAGGACCTGCTCGGGGAGGACGTCGTCTGGCTCTCTGCCGACGGCAACCGCAAGGTCGTCCGCGTCGCACCGCTGTCCGTCGCCGACCTGCTGCGACAGCGGCTCTTCACGCAGTCCACGGTGATTCTGACGTCCGCGACCCTCGCGCTGGGTGGGAAGTTCAGCGCCATGCTCGCCCAATGGGGTGCGGCGAAGGACACGAAGACCCTCGACGTGGGCACCCCCTTCGACGCCCGGACCCACGGCATCCTCTACGTGGCCCGCGACCTCGCCGCACCTGGGCGCAGTGGCCCATCCAGCGGGTTCATCGACCACGCCGCCCAGCTCATCAACGCCGCCGGTGGCCGCACCCTCGGCCTGTTCTCCTCCCGCCGGGCGGCCGAGGAGATGGCGGATCAGCTACGCAGCGTGGTTCCCTATGAGATCCTCCTGCAGGGTGAGGATTCGATGTCCAGCCTCGTGGAGAAGTTCCGGAAGGACGAGTCCGCGTGCCTCTTCGGCACCCTGGGGCTGTGGCAGGGTGTGGACGTGCCCGGCTCCGCGCTGCAACTGGTGCTCATCGACCGCATCCCCTTCCCCCGCCCAGACGACCCGCTGAAGCAGGCCCGCAAGGAGGCCGCAGACAAAGCTGGCCGCAGTGGCTTCATGGAGGTCGCTGCGACCCACGCCGCGCTGCTGATGGCGCAGGGGGCTGGACGGCTACTGCGCAGCGTGGACGACCGAGGCGTCGTCGCCGTGCTGGACTCCCGGCTGGCCACCGCGCGCTACGGCTCCTTCATCCGCGCTAGCATGCCACGGTTCTGGGAGACCTCGGATCTGGATGTGGCGCGCGGGGCGCTGCGCAGGCTGAATGCGCAACCCGGGAAATAGCGCGCCGGTGGGCAAAGTGAAATCGGCCTAAAGTCCGCGCTGTGGCGATTATCATGGTGCCAACTGCGCTTTTTGCTTTGCGTAGGATCGCAAAAATATTTGCCTCGTACAGCGCGCGATCATCCGATGGCGCCTAGGAAGGACCATCCATGCCAGTTCAGAGCACGCGGGAGACCATCCAGATCCCCGACGTTGGGATCTACGAATTCACCTTCGGCCAGCTGGACCCGGCAGACGAGGACAAGGTTGCGATCATCGATATCGCCGATGGCACGGAAACCACCTACCAGCAGCTGCGCAGCTATATCGAAAGCGTTGCCGGTGGGCTCTCCCACCTGGGGATCCGCAGCGGCGACGTGGTCGCACTGCACTGCCCTAACTCCCTGGCCTTCGTCGTTTATGCCCACGCTGTCTGGCGGCTGGGCGCGACCCTCACCCCGGTGTCCCTTCTTTCGGACGAGGCAGCCATCACCCGGCAGCTCAAGGACTCCGGCGCGCGCATGCTCGTCACGTTGGCGGCAATGGGCGATCACGGTGCCCAGGCGGCTAAGGCCGCCGGGCTCAGCGAGGAACAGATCCATCACCTCGACCGCAATTCGGGAATGCAGCAGATGCTGGCCGAACGGCGCCACGCACCGGTGGGCATCACCTTCGACCCCGCTACCCACCTCGCAGTCCTGCCGTACTCCTCCGGGACCACGCAGGATCCGAAGGGCGTGCGGCTGAGCCACCGAAACCTGGTGGCCAACGTCTGCCAGGCTGCGGATCAGGACCTCGTGACCCGGGAGGACGTCGTCTTCGGGGTCCTTCCCTTCTTCCATATCTACGGGCTCACCGCGCTGCTGAACCTCGCGCTAAAGCAGCGCGCCACGCTGGTGACCCAGCCGCGTTTCGAGTTGGGTAGCTTCCTCGCCTCCCACGAACGTTTCGGCGTGACCTTCACTTTCATCGCACCGCCCATCGCGGTGCTGCTGGCGAAGCACCCGCAGGTCGAGGAATTCGACCTGAGCAGCCTGCGGGCCGTACTTTCGGGCGCGGCGGCGTTGGATACCAGCCTCGCGGAGGCCGTCCAGGAGCGCCTCGGCGTGGATGTCTACCAGGGCTTCGGGATGACCGAGTCCTCTCCGGTCACCCACCTGAACCTGGATATGAGCGTGCCGCGCGGTTCCATCGGGCTGCCAGTGGCTAACACTGAGCACAAGCTCGTGGCCGTCGAATCGGGTGAGGAGATTCCGCTGCCGAGCAATGGCCACTCCGAGGTCGGCGAGCTGTGGGTGCACGGTCCCCAGGTGATGCTCGGTTATTTGAACCGTGACCGGGAGACGGCAGAGACGCTCGTGGACGGTGACTGGCTGCGCACCGGCGACCTCGCCGTCCAAGACCCCGAGGGCAACGTTTATGTCGTTGACCGACTCAAGGAGGTCATCAAGTACAAGGGCTACCAGGTCGCACCCGCCGAGCTAGAGGCCCTGCTGCTGACCCACCCAGAGGTCGCGGACTCCGCGGTGATCGGGGTCGCGGGTGAGGACGGCTTGGAGATCCCCAAGGGCTTCGTCGTGCTGCAGCAGAACGCCACAGCCACGGCAGAGGACATCATGGCCTACGTGGCCGAGCAGGTGCCGAGTTATAAGAAGGTTCGGGCCATCGAGTTCATCGATGCCATCCCGAAGTCCTCGACCGGCAAGATCCTGCGTCGCGTGCTTCGCGACCGCGAGGACTAGCGGGGGGGGCGGGACGCTGCGGGGGTTCAGCCCCCTGCCCCCGTTGCCCTGGCATGGAGCCCGAGCCAGGACTGTTCCCCCGCCTAGCGCGGAGGCTGCTGGCCACCGTAGGAGGTGGCGATAACGGTCGCGCTCCCCGCTGCGATTTCCGTGTGGCCTGCGTCGCGAACTTCCACCGCCGGCCATGGCCCGCCCACTGCGGTGATCCACCGCGAGCTTGCAGCGGCAGCGTCTGCGGCGTGACGTTCGGCGAGTGCCGCGCGCTTGGCGGCGAATTCCTCAGCCGGGATTTCCCGCACATGCACGGGGCAGCCCAGCTCGAACCACGCAATCGCCTGCTCCGGGTTGAGGAAGGCAGCATACAGCATCGAGCCATGGCCGACCTGGGCTGCAGCCTTTCCGACGGTCATGCCCAGGCCGGCGTCCACGAAAATGACCGGGTGCAACGGATCGGGTTCGGGCGTAGACAGTGGCCCGGGCTCGGGCGGCACGTCGGAGCCCTGGATCTGCAGCTTGTTGATCCGTGGGTCCACGCCATCAACGCGTCCAGGCAGGAAAGCCTTAGCCATCGCACCGTGCACATCCACCTCGTGCCCAGGCAGTCCGAGGACCGCGTCCCATTTGCTGGCGCGGGCGCGGCGGGCGAGTTTGCGAATCTTAGCGCCGTACCAATTCTTCAGCGACTGCGCCCATTCGCTTTCCTCCTCGCCTGCTCGAGGGTCGAGGCAGACACGGGCGCAGGCGGAGGCAGCCGCAGCCAGAAGATCGTGGCGCAGCGGCGTATCCACCTTCGGCAGTTTCAGGACCATGGGCATAGCCTGCACGCTGCTCGGGTCCTGTGGATCTTCGGAACCAGGGTGGCCAGCAAGGTGAACGAGCATCGCATGCGCCCGCCGGATCAGCTCCAGCTCGTCCGCTTCCAACTCCCCTGGCTCGTTGTTCGTGCGCACTAGTCCTGCAGTGGCGGGCGGCGGTAAGTGCCGTCAGCCATGTCCTCGTGCTCGATCTCGGAGCGGGAGATGCCGAGCAGGAAGAGGACCTGGTCGAGGAATGGGTAGTTCACGGATGCGTCTGCCACCTCGCGAAGGGCCGGCTTCGCGTTGAAGGCGATACCAAGGCCCGCGGTCGAGAGCATGTCGATATCGTTCGCACCGTCGCCCACTGCCACGGTCTGGTTGAGCTTGATGCCATTCGACCAGGCGAACTCCTTGAGGGACTCGGCCTTCGCGTGGCGGTCGATAACCGGGCCGATCACTCGTCCCGTGAGCTTGCCCTCGCGGATCTCCAAGGTATTGGCTCGGGCGAAGTCGAGGCCGAGATCGCGCGCCAGCGGCTCAATGATCTGAATGAACCCGCCGGAGACCACGCCGGTCTTGTATCCCAGGCGCTTAAGGGTACGAATCGTGGTGCGTGCTCCCGGGGTCAGCTTGATGTCGTTTGCAACCTTCTCCACGACAGAGGCATCGAGCCCGGCCAGGGCTTTAACACGCTCGTGGAGGGATTCCGCGAAGTCGAGCTCGCCACGCATGGCCCGCTCGGTCACAGCAGCGACCTCATCCTCGCGGCCGGCGTAGGCAGCCAGCATTTCGATGACTTCCTGCTGGATGAGGGTGGAGTCCACGTCGAAGCAGATCAGGCGCTTGCTGCGGCGGGCCAGGCCAGCACGTTCGACTGCGATGTCGAGGTGCAGCTCAGCGGTGAGCTCGGAGACTGCCTTGCGCAGCTCCACGCCGCCACCCGGACGAGGATTAGCGACGGTGAAGTGAATCTCGAGCCCGGTGACCGGATAATCGGCGATCCCGCGAATCGTATCGATGTTCGCGCCCTCGGCTGCCAGAGTCTGTCCAATTCGCTGCACGTCCTCAGCAGTGATTCGGCGCCCAAGGACGACCATGACGTGGGAGGGCATCGGCTTGGTTGCCATGGCTTCCGTGTCCGTCTGGATCTGCACGCTCATCCCGAGGACCTCTAGGTCGGCGGGCAGCTCGTCGTTGAGGGTGGCTAAGGTGTCGGCGTCGACGCCGACAAGAGCGGCGAGCGCCAGGTTGCCGCGGAAGACGGATTGCTCGACGTCGATCAGCTGGACATCGTGGGTGGCGAGGCTGCGGAAGAAGCGGGCGGTAACGCCGGGCTTGTCGTCACCGGTGACGGTGATGACGGCGGGTTCGCAGCCACTATTGAGGATTGATTCCAGCTCTTCCGGGAAGGCGAGCCTGGTGGGCTGGAGATTATCGACTGGGGTGGAGTTATTTGCGCTAGTCACACCCCCGATTGAACCACAGTGGCTGCCGGAAGGAGGATCCCCTACCCCCGTTTTTTGGGAAAAGAAAAACCACACCCTGCGTAGTAAGGGTGTGGTTAGCGCTCACAGCACCTCAGTGCTGGAGTGAGCGCCGCGGCCAGCCGGATGCTGGCCCCGGCACCGTGGCCGACTTCTTAGAAGTGGCGGCCGACGTGAGCCTCGTCGCGCATGCGCTTGACCATGTGCGGGTAGTGCAGCTCGAACGCTGGGCGCTCGGAGCGGATCCGCGGCATGGAGGTGAAGTTGTGGCGCGGCGGCGGGCAAGAAGTAGCCCACTCGAGGGAGTTGCCGTAGCCCCACGGGTCATCAACGGTGACGACCTCGCCGTAGCGGTAGGACTTGAAGACGTTCCACAGGAACGGCAGCACGGAAACAGCCAGGATCAGGGCACCGATGGTGGACACCTGGTTGTAGGTCGTAAAGCCGTCGGTCGGGAGGTAGTCCGCGTAACGACGCGGCATACCGGAGTTACCTGCCCAGTGCTGAATCAGGAACGTGGTGTGGAAGCCGATGAAGGTCAGCCAGAAGTGCAGCTTGCCCAGACGCTCGTCCAGCATGCGGCCGGTCATCTTCGGGAACCAGAAGTACATACCAGCGAAGGATGCGAAGGCAACCGTGCCGAACAGGGTGTAGTGGAAGTGCGCAACCACGAAGTAGGTGTCAGACAGGTGGAAATCCATTGCCGGGCCAGCCAGCATGATGCCGGTCAGACCACCGAAGAGGAAGGTGGCAAAGAAGCCCAGCGCGAACATCATCGGGGTTTCGAAGGTCAGGCGACCGCCCCACATGGTGCCGAGCCAGTTGAAGAACTTCATACCGGTCGGGACTGCAATCAGGAACGTCATGAAGGCGAAGAACGGAAGCAGAACCGCGCCGGTGACGAACATGTGGTGTGCCCACACAGCCATGGACAGAGCAGCAATGGACAGGGTCGCGAAGACCAGACCCACGTAGCCGAACATCGGCTTGCGGGAGAAGACCGGGAAGATCTCGGAGACGATGCCGAAGAACGGCAGAGCCAGGACGTAGACCTCAGGGTGGCCGAAGAACCAGAACAGGTGCTGCCACATGATGGCGCCACCGTTGCCCGGGTCGTAGATGTGGCCGCCCAGCTTGCGGTCGTACAGAACACCCAGTGCAGCAGCAGCCAGCAGCGGGAAGATCAGCAGGACCAGCAGGGAGGTCACGAAGATATTCCAGGTGAAGATCGGCATGCGGAACATGGTCATACCCGGAGCACGCAGCACCAGGATGGTCGTGATCATGTTCACGCCGGAAAGAATGGTACCGACACCACCGACACCGACACCCACGATCCACAGGTCAGAGCCCAGACCCGGGGAGTGAATAGCGTCTGCCAGTGGCTGGTACATGGTCCAGCCGAAGTCAGCCGCGCCGCCCGGGGTGAGGAAGCCGGTCAGCATCAGGACACCACCGGCGGTGGTGAGCCAGAAGCCGAAGGCATTCAGACGAGGGAAGGCCACGTCTGGTGCACCAATCTGGAGCGGAACGATGTAGTTAGCGAAGCCGAACACCATCGGGGAGCCATACAGCAGCAGCATGATGGTGCCGTGCATGGTGAACAGCTGGTTGAACTGCTCCGGGGACAGGAACTGCATGCCCGGGTTAAACAGCTCGAGACGAATAAGCAGGGCCATGAGGCCACCGATAAGGAAGAAGGTGAAGGACATCATCAGGTACATGATGCCCAGCAGCTTATGGTCGGTGGTCGTCAACGATTGCCAGGCAAAGCTGCCTCGGCGACCATGGCCTGACGGTTGTGGGCGTTCGGGAGCAACTTGCTGTGGTTCCCGTGGCGCGACCGCGGTCATTGATTCCTCCTGACTACGCAGTGTCTAGGGGTTTTCCCTGACACTCCAAAGAATTTTGGCCTTCTGAGGGAGTTCCCCCGCAGCAAGACGGTTAATTTTCTTGCAGCCCAGAGGGGGTCCCTATACGAAGGGTTGGTGCCATGTTATCCCCTTTTCCCGAATATAAGAAGCCGGGTGGCGGGAAACCTCCAGTTCCTTCACAGTTTTGGGGGTAGCTCCAAGGTTCCTCCACGCTTGAAAACACACAACGGCCGTTTCGCTGCACCCAGCGAGCCGGCCGTTCGTGTTATGGGAAGGAGCGCGAAGCTAGAAATCCCAGTCGTCGTCGGTAGTGGTCTCCGCCTTGCCGATGACATAGGAGGATCCAGAGCCACTGAAGAAGTCGTGGTTCTCATCGCCGCCCGGGTTCAGCGAGGCGAGGATGGCAGCGGAGACGCGCGTCTCCTCCACCGGGAACAGCCCGTCATAGCCAAGGTTGTTCATCGCCTTATTGGCGTTGTAACGGAGGAAGCGCTTCACATCTTCGGTCCAGCCGATCTCGTCGTAGATGGACTCGGTGTACTCCACCTCGTTGTCGTAGAGGTCGAGCAGCTGCTCAATGACGAAGCCCTTCAGTTCCTCCTGCCGCTCCGGGCTCTCGTTTTCGAGCGCTCGCTGGTACTTGTAGCCGATGTAGTAGCCGTGGACGGACTCATCGCGGATGATGAGGCGGATGATGTCTGCGGTATTCGTCAGCTTGCCCATGGAGGACCAGCGCATCGGCAGGTAGAACCCGGAGTAGAAGAGGAAGGATTCCAGCAGCACGGAGGCGATCTTGCGCTTCAGTGGGTCGTCGCCCTTGTAGTACTGAAGGATGATCTCGCCCTTGCGCTGGAGGTTCTTATTCTCTTCAGACCAGCGGAACGCGTCGTTGATCTCACGGGTAGAAGCCAGGGTCATGAAGATCTGGGAATAAGACTTCGCGTGCACCGACTCCATGAAAGCGATGTTGGTGAGTACCGCTTCCTCGTGCATGGTGGTCGCTTCCGGGATCAGCGAGACCGCTCCGACCGTCCCCTGGATGGTGTCGAGCATCGTCAGGCCGGTGAACACGCGCATCGTCGCGTTCTTCTCCGCATCGTTGAGCGTGGCCCAGCTCTGGATGTCGTTCGAGACGGGTACCTTTTCTGGCAGCCAGAAGTTGGCCGTCAGTCGATCCCATACCTCGAGGTCACGGTCATCCGGAACCTCGTTCCAGTTAACGGAACCGATGATATTCCCCGCCTTGTGCTGCGCAGGGGACTGAGATGGCCTAGCAGGCATAAACGCGCATTCTCCTCATCTGAACTCGGTGGAGTTCCCAACTTTCCAACCGCTGACCTGCGCGTATAGTGCGCGGTGAGCGAAATGAATACATGCCTACTCTACCCGTCGGGAGTCTTAACCGCACGATGTGGTGATAGGAGCCACGCGCTCGCAATCCAGCATTGCACGCCAGCCCCAGCGCTCGCTCCACCACCCTCGTCGCTCCCCTATTCACGCGCCCCACTGTCCAGTAATATTGCCGCTATGAGCATCAATCAAAAGCTTGAGGAAGCCCTCAACAATCAAGTCATCGCCGAGCACCAGGCTGCACTGGTCTACACCCAGCTGGCATATGAGCTTGACCGTCTCTCTCTGACTGGCATGAGCACGTGGATGTTCGCACAGGCAGATGAGGAGCGGGAGCACGCCCAGCGCTTCGCCGATCACCTGTCTCACCGCGACGCCCGCGTCAGCCTGAAGAGCATCGAGCTTCCGGAGATTCGGATCGATAG
This sequence comes from Corynebacterium urealyticum, assembly GCA_020741275.1. Lineage (GTDB taxonomy): Bacteria > Actinomycetota > Actinomycetes > Mycobacteriales > Mycobacteriaceae > Corynebacterium > Corynebacterium urealyticum_A. The sequence goes on along the minus strand of DYZK01000082.1, from coordinate 547 downwards.
CGCCCTGGAGGCCTTCGAGCTCTCGCTGGAGCATGAGAAGAAGGTTTCAGCGATGATCCGCGAGCTCGTCGCGATTGCTGAGGAGGTCAAGGACGTCGATTCCCGACCGCTGCTGGACTCCTTTATCAGCGAGCAGCTCGAGGAGGAAGCGACTGTCAGCGAGATCATCGACCGGCTCAAGCTGGTTGGCGCCGACGGTAGCGGTCTGCTGCGCCTCGACGCGCAGCTCGGCGGCCGCGAATAAAACCCGTCGGGCCCCCGGCTCCGGTTCCCTGGAATCAACAGGGCGCTAACCTCACAGCCCAAAGCCAAAGGGTGGTGTCGGATTGATCCGGCACCACCCTTTAACTATTCAGCACTATTCAGCGCGGGCGCTCTTTAGAGCATGCAGGACACGCAGCCCTCCACCTCGGTACCGCTCAGCGCGGTCTGACGCAGGCGGACGTAGTAGATCGTCTTGATCCCCTTGCGCCAAGCGTAGATCTGGGCACGGTTGATGTCGCGGGTCGTGGCGGTGTCCTTGAAGAACAACGTCAGCGACAGCCCC
>DYZK01000081.1 GCA_020741275.1 Corynebacterium urealyticum | reverse complement strand
GAGCCGCCCGCATACTTCCGCGGACGAGAGGCCGCCGAGTCCCTCGAGGCGGTCGAGGTCACCGTCGCGACCACGAAGGAAGAACACCAGGCCCGGGTCGCCGCGGCGATTCAGACCATCCGCCGGACCAGCCTGGAGAAGGTGGTCCTGGCCCGCGTGGCGGATGTGTACTTCGCGGACACCATCGACCCGCTGCTCGTCGCCGCCCGCTTCATCGATCTTTCCGCCAACCGTGACGGCTACGCCGTGGACCTGTCTGCGACCGGACGCAAGGAGGACCATGGAGCGATGTTCGTAGGCTCCTCCCCCGAAATGTTGGTCTCCCGGAAGGGCAGGACGGTTCGGGCTTTCCCGCTGGCGGGCTCAGCGCCGCGCACGGGTGTTGCAGAACGCGACGATGCGACCGCCGAAGAGCTGCGCTCCAGCGAGAAGAACCTTGTCGAGCACGCTCTTGTGGTGGACCACTACCGCAGGATCTTGGAGCCGCTGTGCTCGGGGCTCGACATCCCTGCCGAGCCCCTGATCCACGAGACCACCGAGATGATTCACCTGGGAACCCCGATCGTTGGCACCCTGGCTGACGCGGACTACTCCGCTCTTGACCTGGCCCTGATGCTGCACCCAACCCCGGCGATCGGTGGCACCCCCACCGACGAGGCGGTGGGGATCATCGAGTCCGTGGAGGAACCCCGCGAGTTCTATGCCGGCGCCGTGGGCTGGTGTGATGCGGACGGCGACGGCGAGTGGATGGTCGCCATCCGTTGCGCCTGCGTGGAGGGGGATTCTGCGCGTGTGTGGGCCGGTGGCGGGATCGTCGCCGACTCCGATCCCCACGAGGAGGCGGAGGAAACCACCGCCAAGCTGCAAACCGCGCTGCGGGCGCTCAATGTCCCGGCCAGCATGCGGAACGTCTAACCCCCTGCCCCCGCGGCGGGGCTGTGCGTCGTGGTCACGGCCCACCCCCTAGCAACGCCCCAAGAAGCCAACCGCCTACCGTTCGAGCCGGCGCCCCTTGGCTCCACCCCCGGTGCGGCGGACCTCCCCCGAGGTCGCCGACTCCGCACTTTTTAGTACGCCTGAACCGGGTTGGCCAGCGTTCCCAGGCCTGGGATTTCCACCGCGATGCGGTCGCCTGGCACCATCTCCGCGGTACCGGCCGGCGAACCGGTGCAGATCACATCGCCCGGCAGCAGGGTGAACGCGGAGGATACCCACTCGACGATCTCCGGGATGTCCTTGATCATCTGGTTAGAGTTCGAGTCCTGCTTGGTCTCGGTCTTCCCGTCGTGGGTCAGGTGCGCCTTGATGGGCAGGCTGTCGATGTCGATGCCGTCGACGTTCGTCTCGATCCATGGACCCAGCGGGCAGAAGCTGTCCAGTCCCTTCGCGCGGGACCACTGTCCGTCAGCGAACTGCAGGTCGCGGGAGCTGACGTCGTTGACGATGGTGAAGCCCAGGACGACGTCTTTCCAGTTGTTGCGGTTGACGTCCTTGCACGGTCGCCCGATGACGATAGCGAGCTCGCCCTCGAACTCGACACGGGTGGCCCACTCCGGGATGCGGATCGGGGCTTCAGGGCCGACGACGGCTGTCGGAGGCTTCAGGAAGATGGTCGGTGGGAGGTGCTCCGCGCCCTGCTTAAAGACCTCCTTGACGTGGTCGGCATAGTTGCGGCCCACGGCAACGATCTTGCTGGGAAGGATCGGCGCGAGCAGCCGGACCTCCTCGATCGGCCACGACTTGCCGGTGAACTCCGGCTCGCCGAATGGGTGATTAGCGATTTCGCGGCAGGTGGCGCCGGTGCCGTCCGGCTGGCCACCCTCAAGCACCGCGAATGTCATTCCTTCTGGGTGAGCAATTCGGGCGATACGCATAGGTACCAACCCTACCTGGCTGTGCGCTCGATGATGTCGCTTAGGGTACTTGTTATCGAAAGATTATTTCTTTCGTGTTTCAGCATCGCGAGCAGCAGCTCCCCACAAGCCAGCGCATCGCTGAGCGCGTTGTGGGAACCGTAGTGCGGCAGCCCGTAACGTTCCCGCACCCGCGGCAGCCGCAGATCCTCACCCCGGGGGTAGGTCGCCATGCGCTCGAAGTACCGGCGTTCGATGGCGAAGGTGTCGATGACCGGGACGGAGAGACCCGAACCGAAGTGTTGCCTGCACGCTTGACCTAGGAACTGGGTCTCGATGGGCGAAAAGTGCACGACCATCGCCCTACCCCGTAGCGCCAGCAACAGCCTGCTCAACACGTCACGCAGCGGCTCCCCCGCCTCGATATCCGTGTGAGTGATGCCATGAATCTTCGCCGATTCCATGCCGGCCGGTACGCGCTCCACAACCTCAGGCTCGTGGTGAATCACCGCGTAGTCCGCCTCGGCCGGGGTAATGCGCCCGCCAGTCATAGGTACCCAACCGATGGAGAGAATGAGGTCCTTCTTCGGATCAAGGCCGGTAGTTTCGACGTCCACGGCCAGCAGCGGGGCCTCTCCAATGGGCTGGTCCTCCTTGGCGCGGGGAACGTCGTAGTACTCCGCCAGGGCACCCGTCGCCTTGCGGGTACGCCAGGAAGTCCCCAGCCAGGGGGCCTGCCACCACTTCGCCATCGCTACTCCTTTAACAATCCTTTCGCTTGTTGTTGCACTAGACGCTGCGCACGGGGAAACGCACCGAGAGTCCCGATTGAGCCTTCTTGATGATTTGGAAGGCATCCCGCAGGTGTTCCCGCTCCATCTTCTTCAGTGCCCCCGGGTCAACCCGGTAGTCCGGTGCGTCCCCGGCCGCAGCCTGCTTCGCCTGGTGAAGAAGGCTGACGGAAGACAGGAAGTCGAAGGCATCGGTAAGGTCTGCAGCGGCCGACCGGCTGAGCGACTCCCCCGCCGCAGCGGCTAGCCGGGACCGAGTAGAAAGCTCGTGACTGCCGCTCAGAATCGCGTGCAGGCGTGCGATCTGCACGACGGCCGCCAGCCCGCCTTTCTTGATGTCCAGGGTGTGCGCGCGCTCGCCACGCCGCCCCAGGATCAGGCCACGGAAGACCCCGAGCGGGGGTTCCCGACGCACCGCGAGCGCGGCGAGGTGCGCGTGCAGCCGGGGTGCTTGCTTGGCTGCAGCCGTCGCGTAGGCATGGATCTCGTCGACCATCTCCTCCCCACCCCCGACCGCGCGCATGTCGAAGAAAGTCTGTGCGTGCAGCAGGGCCTCGGGCTCGGGGGCGGTAATCCAGTGGTGGAAGGTCGCCCGCCATTGGCTGACCGTCATGCGCCACTGCGGGTTGGAGGCCATCATGTCGCCGGGGCACAACGGCTGCCCGGCGGTGGCCAGGCCCTGGCAGACCAACTCACCGAGGCGTCGGAAGTACTCGCCGTGTTCCTCGGGCTGGTACTCATCAGAGATAACCAGTGCGTTGTCCTGATCGCTGGCTGTCCCCATCTCGCGACGCCCCTGGGAGCCCAGGACGGCGAAGGCGAAGGGCACGGGAGCTGGCCCCAGTTTCTCTTCAGCGAGCGTCAGCAGGCGCCTGGTTAGTGCGTCGGTGGCCACGGTGAGCAGCCGCTGGACCTCCTCAGAACTGGCCCCGCGCTCCAAGAAGCGGATGGCCACGGACTTGGCGGAGCGATAGGTCTCGGCCAGCTCCTCCGGCGTGCTCTGGCGCGCGAGCTGGCCGGAAAGGTAAAGCGGGTCTGACTGCATGAGGCGCATGATGTCGGCCGCGGCGATGATGCCCGCAACCTTGCCGTCGTCGACAACCGGGATGTGGTGGATCCCGCGCTCCGCCATGAGCAGCATGGCCTCGAAGACGAGCGCATCCGACCCCAGGGAAATGGGGTTGGCGGTCATGGCCTCGGAAACCGGCGAGTCCCCGCTGATATCCGCGGCCACGGAGCGTCGCATGTCGCGGTCGGTGATGATGCCGCGCAGCTCGCGGTCGTCGATGACCAACAGCGAGCTGACGTTGTGCTCCCCCATGCTGATCGCGGCGTCCCGCAGCGTGGTCTGTGAGGTCGTGGCGGCAGGATCGGTGATGGCAAACGCCCCCAGCGGGGTGCGCAGCACCTCGGAGCTGGTGTTGCTGCGGGTCTGTTCCGCCGCGAGCCGGATGCGCTCGGAGAGGCTGGAGAAGTAGCGCAGGAAGTCGGCGAACTCTTCTGCGAGTGGCGCGAAGGTCTCCCGCGAGATGTAGATGATGAGACTATCCTCCACGGCCTCCATCTGATAGTGGGATTCGGGCTCGGCGACGAGGGTGGAGTAGCCAAAGGTCTGGCCGATATCCCGGCGGTCCAGGAGGATGCCGTCCTCATCGATGACGTCCACGGCCCCGGAGCGGATCACGCCGAGCTCGTCGTTGACCTCCCCGTGGCGGATGAGGACCTCGCCCTTGCGGGCGTAGCCGATCTGGGTGCCCGCGGCGAGGCCGTTCAGGGCGGGTTCGGGAAGCCGGGAGAAGGGCTCGTGGGCGGCGAGGAAGCTGCGGATCTCCTCGACTTCGACGCTGACTGGCGCATTCATGGCCTCAACCTACCCATTCAGACCTAGGTTTGGGTGCCAAACCACCGAAGTGTTTCTCGCTGACGTGCGCGAGACAGCACAAAGCCCGGGCCACGATGTGAGGCCCGGGCAGGTGTCGCTGAAGCGAGCGTAGGGCTAAGCCTGGACCGCTGCGGCGATACGGTCGCCGACCTCGGCGGTGCGGATCGGGGAACCATCGCGGCCGGCCGCCTCGTCCAGCACAGCCTTCTCGATCTTCTCGGCGTTCGCCTCGTCGCCAAGGTGGCGCAGCATCAGGGCCACGGAGAGTATCGCAGCGCATGGGTCGGCGATCCCCTGGCCGGCGATGTCCGGGGCCGAGCCGTGCACCGGCTCGAACATGGAGGGGTTCTTGTGGGTCGGGTCGATGTTGCCCGAGGCGGCCAGGCCGATGCCGCCAGTCACCGCACCCGCCAGGTCGGTCAGGATGTCGCCGAAGAGGTTATCGGTGACGATGACGTCGTAACGGGATGGGTCGGTGACCATGTAGATGGTGGCGGCGTCGATGTGGTTGTAGTCCACCTCAACGTCCGGGAATTCCTGCCCGATGGTCTCGATGGCGCGCTGCCACAGGCCACCGGCATTGACGAGGACGTTGGTCTTGTGGACCCAGGTCAGCTTCTTGCGGCGTTCCTGGGCGCGGCGGAAGGCGTCGCGGACGACGCGCTCGACGCCGAACCAGGTATTCTGGCTGACCTCGCTGGCGACCTCGTGGTCGGTGCCTTCCCGCAGGGTGCCGCCGTTTCCGCAGTAGAGGCCTTCGGTGCCCTCACGGACGACCACGAAGTCGATCTCGCCGGGGTTCTTAAGCGGGGAGCTCGCCCCCGGGTAGAGCTTGGAGGGGCGCAGGTTCACCGCGTGGTCGAGCTTGAAGCGCAACGGCAGCAGCAGGCCGCGCTCCAACACGCCGGCCGGGACGGTGCGCGGGTCGCCGATCGCGCCCAGCAGGATCGCGTCGTGCTGCTTAAGGCTCTCCAGGTCGGCGTCGGTCAACGTCTCGCCATTACGAAGGTAGCGCCGGGCGCCGAGGTCGTATTCCGTCGTTTCGACATCGTCGCGCACCGCCTTGAGGACCTTCAAGGCCTCCGCGGTGACCTCGACGCCAACACCGTCACCATCAATAACCGCGAGTTTCATAGAATGAACCCCTTCATCTCACCATCTGGACAATGAGAGTGTATCACCTCACAGCTTAGGGCTGAAAGAATCTCTATAGCTGGGACGGAAATCCGCTCCCCCGGCCCCGGCGATACGGCGCTGTTTTGTTAGCTTGAAGACATGAGCGACCTCCATAACATACGCCCCTACCCCGGCGGTTCTGCTAATCACCACGACGCCGACGGGGTGGAGTCCACCGCCCTAACAATGAGCGGACTAAGCAAGAGTTTCGGCGAGACCCAGGCCGTCAATAATCTCAACCTTCGGATCCCTCGGGGCAGCATGTACGGCGTCGTCGGTCCGAATGGTGCCGGCAAGACCACCGCCCTGACCATCGCGACCGGGCTACTAGAGCCAACCAGCGGCAACGCCTGGATCTGCGGCATTCCGATGTGGGATCACGCCTCCGCCGGGCAGGTCAGGGCAGCGAAACAGCGCTTCGGCCTGTTGGCGGATGGACTACCCATTTTCGATCGACTCACCGCCCGGGAATACCTCGACTACTTGGGCCACCTACGCGGAATGGACCCGCAGATCATCGAGCAGCGCACCGAGGAGCTGCTGGAGGCGATGGACCTCACTGCTGCAGAGGGCAAGTACATCGTGGACTTCTCCGCGGGCATGACCAAGAAGATCCTGCTCGCCGGCGCCATGCTCCACGGCCCGGAAGTACTGATCTTGGACGAGCCCTTCGAGGCCGTAGACCCGGTCTCCGGGCAGGTCATTCGAGACATCCTGCGACGCTACGTCGCGGCAGGCGGCACCGTCGTCATGAGTTCGCACGTCATGGAGTTGGTTGAGGGCCTGTGTGATCACGTGGCCATCATCGCCGAAGGCCGGGTACTGCGCGATGGCACCATCAACGAGGTCCGCCAGGGTAAGCCTCTCAACGAGGTCTTCGTTTCCCTCGTGGGCGGACGAAGCCTATCGCAGGGCTCCTTCAGCTGGCTCGGAACCAAGGGAGACGCCTAGTGAGCATCGCCCCACGCCAACAGGCCACCCCCGCCCACTCCGTAAAATCGCTAACCAGGCACCTGGTCCGGCTTCACCTGACGATGTGGCGCCGGAGCTTCAAAAAAGACTGGGTCCTCATTTTCAACGCCGTCTTCATGGCCGTTTTTGGGATCGCCGGTGCCATCGGGCTTGGCGCGTTCAGCTACGTGATGCTCGCGCAAGAGCATGAGGTGCGTCTGCTGCCGCTGACCATGGGTGCTGGCGCGCTCATCTACCTGCTGATTGTATTCGTGTGGCCCAGCCCGGAAAACCATCTGACGCCACAGAAGTTTGCCACGCTGCCAGTCACCGAGCGTGAACTATTTCCCGGTCTGACCTGCGCGGCGTTCCTTCAGTCCCGCGCCGTGCTGTCCATTATCTGCTCGCTGATTATGGCTGGCTTCGGCGTAGCTGGAATCCAGGCGAGTGCCGCATCCCCCGTCGGCCTGCTCTCCGTGCTCTGGGTCATTGCCTGCCTCGCGCAGGGCATCGTCGCCGTACTCCTCGGCGAGGCCTTAGGTTCGCTGAGCTCGGCGATGGCCGACCGCGTGTGGTCCGAGCGCCTGGGTTACGCCTTTTCCTTCCTCTTTCTCATCGCCATTATGGGACTGAATTTCACCGCCAATGGTGTGCAAAACCTGGATAAGTTGCTGGAACTAGGCACGATCTTCAGCTGGACACCGTTTGGCGCCGCGGCTGGTGCGTCGGCTTCCGCCATCGCGGGCAATGCCGGCGCCAGTATCGCCCAGGGCCTTATTGCCGGCGCGACGATTCTGGGCTGCCTGTGGCTCTGGCGCACCGCCCTGCGCTTCGAGCTGACCCACCCGATCCGCAGCAGCTCTGATCAGGCCACGAAGCACACCGGTGGGATCATGCTGCGATGGGCCTCAGCTGGCCCGCGCGGCGCGGTCTATTCCCGCACGCTGCGGTACTGGCGACGCGATGTGCGCTATTCCTATCAGGCCATAGTGTTTATTCTCATCGGTGCGATGTTCCTCGCCGTCGGCGCGCTCCAAGGCACGGGGGTGCAGTGGTATGCGCCCTTCATCGTCGCCCAGGGCGTGCTGATGATCAATGGCAATGACTTCGGCCTGGATGGGCCCTCCAACTGGGTGAATATGGTCTCAGGGGTGCGGTCGAAGGATCTCATCGGCGGCCGCCTGTTGGCCTCGCTGACGGTCATCGGCCCCATCTTCCTCCTCATCGTGATCGGACTTGGGGCCATCGAGTCCTTCAGCCCGCTCTGGGCGGGCATCAGCGTGCTCGCCGTGTGTTCCCTGGTGCAGTCTGTGGGGCTCAGCCCTTCATTCGCAGTGCGTTTCCCTTTCCCGAGCGCAGCACCGGGAACGAGCCCGATGAAGAACCGCTCCGGTACGTCCAGCAACGCATTCATTCTCTCAATCGTCGGACTGTTAGGGCTGTTCCTGCCGCTCATCCCCGGAGTAGCGTTGCTGGTCATCGACCTGCATGACGCCGGGTCCTGGACAGATGCATCCCGACTCACTCCGATTGGCATCGGGGTGCAGGTGCTCATCAGCGGCACCATCGGGATCCTCGGCTACCGCTGGGCGGTAAAGAACACCTCCCAACGTTGGCCCAAGGCCTTCGCAAAGGTCCGCAACTGGGTTTAGGCCCCTCGGCTTTCCTGGTTCACTCGCCCGTAGCTTCGTGCCTGGCGCCCAGCCGATCAAGCCTGCAGGCCTTGCAGGCCCCGCCCAACACATGGCAAACCGCCCCCGGCGCAGAACATTAATCCTGCGCCGGGGGCGGTTGCTTAAGGAAGCCTTGGCTCCGTTCGCTGCCCGCCTGTTGGCGGGGGTGCGATGTGAGGAGTGACTCTTAGAAGGCGACCTGGAAGGCGTTCTCGGCGGAGAGCTCCGCGTTCACTGCCTCCAGCTCATCCTCGGTCAGCACACGGTCGATGCGCAGCACGAGGGTTGCGGTGCCATCCTCGGCGTTCGGAGACAGAGCCGCCGCAGCGATGTTCACGCCCTGCTTGCCCAGCAGGGTGCCGATACGACCCAGCGCACCAGTCTGGTCCGCGTAGACCAGGAAGAGGTTGGTGCCCTCTGCCCGGAGATCCAGGCCGCGGTCGTTGATACGGACGATCTTGTCGACTCGCTCCAGGCCGGTCAGCGCACCAACGACGGTGGCCGAGGAACCGTCAGCGGCGACGACCTTGACCTCCAGCACGCTGCGGTGAGTGACGGACTCGTCCTGGGACTTCACCTCGAGAGCCACGCCGCGCTGCTCAGCAATGGACGGGGCGTTAACGAAGGTGACCTGCTCGTCCAGCACACCGGAGAAGGTGCCGCGCAGGGCAGCCAGGCCGAGCGCGTCGATGGACTCGCTGGAGAGCTCGCCGCGGGCGGTGACGACCACCGAGGCCGGGGCGCCGTCCAGCAGCTTGGCGGCAACCGCGCCCAGCTTCGTGGCCAGGTTCAGCCACAGGGCGACCTCCTCGGAGACCTTGCCACCGGAGACGTTGACGGCATCCGGGACGAAGTCGCCAGCCAGGGCCTTGAGGACGGAGGCGGCGACGTCGGTGCCTGCGCGGTCCTGCGCCTCAACGGTAGATGCACCCAGGTGCGGGGTCACGACGACCTCGTCGAGCTTGAACAGCGGGGAATCCGTGCACGGCTCGGAGGCGTAGACGTCGAAGCCTGCGCCACGGATGTGGCCGGACTTAATGGCATCGGCGAGAGCCTGCTCGTCGACGAGGCCACCGCGGGCAGCGTTGATGATGATCTGCCCCTTCTTGGACTTCGCCAGGAGGTCAGCGTCGAACATACCGCTGGTCTCCGGGGTTTTCGGCAGGTGGATCGTCACGAAGTCCGAGCGGCCCATGAGCTCATCGAGCTCAACGAGCTCCACGCCGAGCTGCGCGGCGCGCGCCGGGTTGGCGTACGGATCATAGGCGATGATCTCGGTCTCGAAAGCGGCGAGACGCTGGGCGAACAGCTGGCCGATGTGGCCGAAGCCCACGATGCCGACGGTCTTACCGAGGATTTCCACTCCCTTGAAGGAGGATCGCTTCCACTCGCCGTCACGGAGGGTCTTGTCGGCTGCCGGGATCTGGCGGGCGGTGGACAGCAGCAGGCTGATCGCGTGCTCGCAGGCGGAGTGGATGTTCGAGGTCGGCGCGTTGGCAACCATGACGCCGCGCTCGGTCGCGGTCTCGATGTCCACGTTGTCGAGTCCGACGCCGGCGCGACCGACGATCTTCAGATTCTTGGCCGCCTCGAGCACTTCCTTATCCACCGTGGTGGCGGAGCGCACGAGCAGGGCGTCGGCATCGACGACGGCGTCAAGGAGTTCTGGCCGGTTCGGGCCATCCACCCAACGGACCTCGACGGAATCGCCGAGTGCATCGACGGTGGACTGAGAGAGCTTATCTGCGATTAGTACAACCGGGCGGTTGGTGGTGCTCAAGGGAATTCTCCTGAAAAATTTTCACTTCCCCAGCGGGTGAAACGACCGCGTCACCCGAGGGGGCCCACGCCTGACCGTGTATGGCGCATGACCCCACAATCATATCCCTTGGCGGTGGCGTGTGTGTCGTAGGCCACCCTTAAAAATCCCCCCGCTGGGCGATGGTTTTGCATCTATTGGGAACCCCACCCCACGGTGTTGCCTTCACCGGCGAGCCCGAATCCTGGATTCGCCCAGATCATCTGCCCCTCACCCAATAGGCACGAGCTCCAGTAACCAGCCCAACCATGTCGCGGCTGTTCACTCTCGCCCACTCACGTCGACCTCACTGCACCCCCTTGCAGCGGCGACCAACGTGAGTTGATCTGAGCCCCACCCCTGGTCCGCAACCCCGCGGACACCCAGGAATCGGGCTTGCCGGAAAGGTAGCCAGCCTAGCCCCGCCGCAGCGGCGCATCATGCTGACAAACCTAACCTAGGAAATTTGGGAAGCATTCGTTTCACCTTTTGCGTATTTGCCAAAAACTTTTCCCCGTACTACCCCCTGCATGTTCTATAGATTCCGCCGCTGCCAGCCCTTTTAAGAATTCTTTAGCACCCCCGTTAGCTCTTCCTCAGCGGGCAAGTGGCGAGTACCTTCCGCTCTGCGGAGAATGATGCCCCGTGAACGCCTCCACCCCTACCGCGCACTCTGATCCGCAGCTACCACCCCGACGGATCTGTCCCCCGCCCCGACTCGGTCCGGCCACCGCGCTGGCCGCTGCGGGCATGCTTCTCATCGCCGCGATGGGGTGGTTCCTGCAGGACTCCACCTTCGACCTGGCCGCGACCCAGGCCGCGAATCGCACCTTTACGGGCACGGCACGCCAGTTTTTCGATGCCCTGTATGCGGCCCTCCTCGGCCGCAACCTCCCGTTGGTGCTGATCGCCGGCCTAGTGATCATCGGCCTGATTTCGCGCCGGATTCTGCGGCCTTTGATCGTTGCGTTGACGATCGCCAGCACATGGGCACTGGTCTTCATCCCGAAGGCCCTGGTCGGCAGGCCGCGGCCCGACTGGGATTTTCTGACGCACCCACCGCACAGCCTGCCCAGCGATATGAGCTTTCCCAGCGGGCACACCACTTTTATCGCCGTCACGGTGGCCGTCTGCCTCATCGCGACGTATCGCGGTCTCGACCCGAGCCTGTCCCGTTCGACGGTGGGGTGGAAGGGATTCGGCCTGATGGCCGTGGTCGGCTGCGGCGCCATCGCGCTCATCGTGACCACCGTGATGGCCCGTGGCGTCCACTTCCCCAGCGACGCAGCCGGAGCCATTATCTTCTCCTTCAGCCTGGCACCGTTGGTGTGGACGCTATGGGAAACACTGGTATTTTTCCTTCTTTCTGGCGGACGCTCGGCTGCCCTCGGCTGCCAGGGCCCTGTGGCATGATTGGTGCCATGATGCACTCGCGACGTCGCCCCACTGCCCCGCTCCTGGCCCTCATGGGCATCGCGTGCGCCGGAGCAGCACCCTGGTTCCTCGTCGGAACTGCTGCTGCGGAGCAGCCGGTGGCCCACAGCATCGTGCAGGCACAGGCGGCACCGGCCGTGCCCCACACCAAGGTGGACGTCCAGGTGGCCGACGGCTCCGGCGTGCTGGGCGACGCCGCGCGCCAGGGAATGATCGAGCAGACCGCGAGGATCGATTTCCCCGACTCCGTCCAGAAGGTCGTCTACGTTCTCATTCCGGGCAGCAGCGATAACTTCAACGACGACGTCCTCGACTGGGCAGGCCGAAACATGCCGGAGCTGGTGCCCGACGGCACCGGCAAGGGCGCCACATGGGAGAACGGCACGCTGATCCTGGGTGTGGGCACCAGCACCCGAACCAACGGTGTGTACTGCGGCAACGACGTCTGCCAGGACCTGGACATCTTCGAAGGCCCGCACCTGGACGCCTCCCTGGAGGCGATGAAGGACAGCTTCCGCCGCGGAAATTTCGCAAATGGCCTCGTCGAGGGCGCCAAGGTCGCCGCGGATACAGAACTGGGCGCACGCCTGGCCGAGGAGAAGGCTCGCGAGGACCGCAACGCCATGCTCGGCGTCGGCGCGGTGGGCGTGGGCGCCGCGGGCCTGGGAGCGGCCGCCTGGCAGCGCCGCAAGAAGAAGCTGACGGCCACCGCGAAGCAACAGTTCTACGAGCTTTCCACCCACTACTCCGAGCTCTCGCAGCGCCTCGACGCCCTGGATATCCGCGCCAATTCGCTGAGCTCCCCGCTGGCCAATGCCGAGCTCCGCTCACAGTGGACCACCATCCGCGACGAGTTCTTGAGCCTCAACAACCGGGTGGGGGCACTAAACCTGACGCTCACGAGCGATGACAAGGAGTTTTACGCCAAGCACAAGCAGATCGCGAGCGCGCACGAAACTCTCGAGTCGATGAGCAATGCCGAAGACAACATCAACCTGATGTTCGAGCTGGAAAACGGCGATCAGATCAAGCGCGAGCGAGAGCTGCGCTCCATCAAGCAGGATCTCTCCGAAGCCCTGTTCGAGGTGCGCAACCGGGAGGCGATCCGCCAGCTTAAGAATGTCGAGGCGCAAGTCGAGGAGCTGATGCGAGACCTGCAGGCCCCGGACTTCATGGACCGGTTGGCCCGCATCGTCAGCGACCAGGCGCACGCGCTGGAGCTGGCCTCCCGCGACATGAAGCACCTGGACCGCGAGGCTCACCGCGACGAGCGCCCCTCCCTCACCGACCGCGACTGGCGCCCCGGTTACGTGTACTCGAACTGGGTTCCCTACTACCTGCTGGCCTCGTGGCACAGCGCGGATACCCGGGCCGCCGAGTCTTCCTCCAGCAGCAGCGGGGGCATTGCGAATACCAGCTTCAGCAGTGGCTTCTCCGGCGGTGGCGGCTCCTCCAGCTGGTAGCGGGGAGCTCTCCCGCCGACTGTCCGCGCGGGGCTAGCAGACGTTGTGTGGCCCCTCGTGCTCAACGTGGCTCGGGCGCTCGACCTGGATCGTCGAGTGCGCAATCCCCCGCTCCTGCAGGGCCTCCTGGGCCACACACAGCACGGCAGCCGGGTCGCGGTCCTCCGGAACGACCAGGTGCACCGAGGCGAGTGCGCTCGTCCCGTCGAGGGACCACAGGTGCAGGTCGTGAACATCCACCACGCCGTCCACCTCGCGGAGAAGTGCGTCGATCTCGGCCGGATCGTAGCCCGGCGGGGCCTGCTCCAGCAGGATTCGCAGCGTATGCATCATGAGCTGCCAGGCACGCGGCAGCACGAGTGCCGCGATGACGAGGGACGCAATGACGTCCGCGTACTGCCACCCGGTCGCCATAATGACGCCACCAGCGATGAGGACGGCGACGGAGCCCAACATGTCCGCCAGCACGTGGAGGAACGCCCCCTGGACGTTCACCGAGTGCTCCCGCTGACTGTGCAGAATCCATGCAGATACCGCGTTCGCGACCAGACCGATCAGCGCAATGATCATCATCGGGCCAGCGAGAATCTCGACGGGCTCACGGAGCCTGCGGATCGCCTCCACCACGATCCACACGGAGATGCCCAGCACGGTCATCGCGTTGACGAGCGCGGCCACCACTTCCACGCGCCGGTAGCCAAAAGTCGCCTGCGCGTTTGAGGCCCGGCGCCCGATGAGGATCGCAATCACCGCGATGATGATGCCGGCCGCATCGGAAAGCATGTGCATCGCGTCGGCCAGCAGCGCGACGGAACCGGTAATCAGGCCGCCGATGAGTTCGGCGAAGAAGATCGTGCCGGTCACCACGAGCACGATGAGCAGCGCGCGCAGCGGGGCGTCCGTGGGCGCGTGGGAGTGAGAATGCCCGTGTGCATGGGAGTGATCGTGAGAATGCGAAGAACCGTGGTGATGCGCATCGGCACCACCACGGTTCTGTGGGCGCTCGAAGGCTGCGTCAACGTGCTCGCTCATGCCCTCAAGCTTAGGGAGCGCCACCCTTATTGACAACTTATTGAAAATATCCGGGTGGCGCGTTCGCGGGGGTACCCCCGCGGGAGAACGGGGCCTTAGGCGGTCTCGTTCAGCGGGTTTTTCACCCAGCTCATGAGGTCACGCAGCTTTTCGCCCGTCTTCTCGATCTCGTGATCGTTGTAGCTAGCGCGCAGCTCCTCGAGCTCCTTGTTGCCACCCTCAACGTTGGCGACGAGACGCTTGGTGAAGGTGCCGTCCTGAATATCGGACAGGATGCCCTTCATGCGCTCCTTGGTATCGGCGTCGATGACGCGTGGGCCGGAGATATAGCCACCGAACTCCGCGGTGTCAGAGACGGAGTAGTTCATGTTCTTGATGCCGCCCTCGAAAATGAGGTCGACGATCAGCTTCAGCTCGTGCAGGCACTCGAAGTAAGCCATCTCCGGCTCGTAGCCCGCCTCAACCAGAACCTCGAAGCCGGTCTTGATGAGCTCCTCGGTGCCACCGCACAGGACGGCCTGCTCACCGAAGAGGTCGGTAACGGTCTCCGCCTCGAAGGTGGTCGGAATGACGCCTGCGCGAGCACCGCCAATGGCTGCAGCGTAGGACAGAGCCAGGTCGCGACCGTTACCCTTCGGGTCCTGGTCGACGGCGATCAGACACGGAACACCCTTACCGTCGACGTACTGACGGCGCACCAGGTGGCCTGGCCCCTTCGGTGCGACCATGCCGATGGTGATGTTGTCCTCTGGCTTGATCATGCCAAAGTGGATGTTCAGGCCGTGGCCGAAGAACAGGGCGTCGCCGTCCTTCAGGTTCGGAGCGATGTCATTTTCGTAGATCTGCGCCTGGGAGGTATCCGGGGCGAGCAGCATGATGACGTCGGCCCACTCGCTGGCCTCGGCGTTGTTCAGAACCTTGAAGCCAGCCTCTTCAGCCTTCTCGCGAGACTTGGAGCCCTCGCGCAGGCCAATGGCAACCTCTACACCAGACTCGCGAAGGTTCTGCGCGTGAGCGTGCCCCTGGGAGCCGTAGCCAATGATCGCAACCTTGCGACCTTGGATGATCGACAGGTCAGCGTCGTCGTCGTAAAAAACATCAATTGCCATGAGGTTTCAACCTTTCTCGCCAGCCGCGTCTGCCCGCGGCTCGCTATCGATGAGCATGTTGAGAGTATAACAGAAATTTCACTCTTTGAGATGAAATTTACCATTCTATGAAATTTTACTGGGTCGGGTGCCCTCAAATTAACGGCTCGGAGCCATCGACCGCGGGCCGCGGGACATCGCAGTCACGGAAGACTCGATGAGCTCGCGAATACCGAAGGGCTCCAAAACATCCAGCAGCGCCTGCAGCTTGGACGGGGTGCCCGTCGCCTCGATAATCAGCGAGTCCGGGCTGACGTCCACAACGTGGGCACGGAAGAGCTTCGCAGCCTCGACAACCTGGGTGCGGTTGCTATTTCCGGCAGCGACCTTGACCAGCAGCAGACCGCGCTGCACCGTGGTTTCCGGATCCTGACGCGACACCTTGAGCACCGGAACCAGCTTGTTCAGCTGCTTCGTAATCTGCTCGACAACAATCTCCTCGCCCTCGACGACGAGGGTGATGCGATTGACGCCGTCGATCTCGGTGCGCCCCGAACTAATGGAGACGATATTGAACGCACGCCGGGTGAACATCCCGGAGATGCGGGAGATGATTCCGTCCTCGTCCTGAGTCAGGACCGACAGAGTGTGAAGGTTGGACATTAGTTCTGTTCCCCTTCCTGGGCGTCGATGTTGTCGACTTCGGAGTCCTGAAATTCCTGCATGGTCTCGTGGATCTCGGCCGGGGTCTCCGCTGCCGATTCCTCGTCGTCGAAGAGCGGGCGCAGATCGCGTGCGTACTGCACCTCGTCGTTGGAGGTACCCGCCGGAACCATCGGCCAGACCTGCGCGTCCTCCCCGACAATGAAGTCGATCACGACTGGGCGGTCATTAATTTCGCGAGCCTTCTTAATGGTCGGGAGGACCTCCTCCTCCTTCTCCACACGGAAGGCGGCGCAGCCCATGGACTCCGCGAGCTGCAGGAAGTCCGGGAGGTAGGTCTCCTTAGGTTTGAGGTTGGTGTGAGAGTAGTGCCCGTCGTAGAACAGGGTCTGCCACTGGCGCACCATCCCGAGGTTGCCGTTGTTGATCAGCGCGATCTTGATTGGGAAACCCTCGACCGCACAGGTCACGAGCTCCTGGTTCGTCATCTGGAAGCAACCATCGCCGTCGATGGCCCAGACCTCCTTATCCGGAGCGCCGGCCTTGGCTCCCATGGCCGCCGGCACCGCGTAGCCCATGGTGCCGAGGCCACCAGAGTTCAGCCAGGTGCGCGGGTGCTCGAAGTCGACGAACTGCGCAGACCACATCTGGTGCTGGCCGACACCGGCACAGTAAATCGCGTCGGGGCCAACCTCCTTGGACAGGGTCTCGATGACGAACTGCGGGGCCATCTTCTCGTTCGGGGTGTGCTCATAGCCGCGCGGGAAGTGTTCCTTCATCTCCCCCAGGTACTCACGCCACTCGGTGGTATCCGGACGAGAAAGACCGTGGGTATCGATCGCCTTGTGCAGCGCCGCGAGGACCTCCTTCGCGTCACCGACAATCGGCACCTGGACCTCGCGAATCTTGCCGATTTCCGCGGGGTCGATGTCCGCGTGGATGACCTTGGCATTCGGGGCGAAGCTCTCCAGCTTGCCTGTCACACGGTCGTCGAAGCGGGTACCGATAGCGATGAGCAGGTCGGAGCGCTGCAGAGCCGCCACAGCGGGAACGGAACCGTGCATACCCGGCATGCCCATGTGCAGCTCGTGGGACTCCGGGAAGGCACCGAGTGCCATCAGGGTGGTGACCACCGGGATGTCATTCGCCTCAGCGAAGGTTCGCAGCTCGCTGTGCGCCTCGGACTTGATGACACCGCCACCGATGTAAAGCACCGGGCGTTTAGCCTCGCTAATAAGGCGCACGGCCTCCTCGACCTGGCGACCGTGGGGCGTGGTGACCGGGCGGTAGCCCGGCAGGTCAAACTGGGGCGGCCAGACAAAGTCCAGCTCGGCATTCTGCACATCCTTCGGCACATCAACCAGCACCGCACCCGGGCGCCCGGTCGATGCCAGATGGAACGCCTCTGCCATCGCCGCAGGAATATCCTCTGGGCGGGTCACCATGAAGTTGTGCTTCGTGATCGGCATGGTCACGCCCCGAATATCGGCCTCCTGGAAGGCATCGGTGCCCAGCAACCCCTTGCCGACCTGGCCAGTAATCGCCACGAGTGGCACGGAATCCATGTTGGCATCAGCGATCGGAGTGACCAGGTTCGTCGCGCCCGGACCGGAGGTAGCGATACACACGCCGACCTCACCGGTGACCTGGGCGTAACCCGTGGCGGCATGGCCGGCCCCCTGCTCATGGCGCACGAGGACGTGGCGGAGCTTTTCGGAGCTATACAGGGCCTCATACAGCGGGAGTACGGCGCCACCTGGGAGGCCGAAGACTACGCCGGTCCCCAGCTCTTCAAGGGAACGCACAATCGCCTCTGCACCATTAATGCGCTCGGGCTTACTGGCCTGCGCGACGCCGCGGCTGGCCGCAGCGACCGTGGCTGGCGTGGGCTGTGAGCGTGAAGTGTTGTTCACGGTTTCAATCGCTCCTTGCTCGGCACGCGAGATTGTTACTCGCTTCTACTTCATCGGGGACAAAACAAGAACACTGCAGCCTGCCGCATTTCCCCGAACCTCGGTGACGGGCCGGCTGAGCATTGTGATGATACTAACAATATGAGCCCCGGATGGCAAACTTTCCTACCTGCATGTTCCCAATAGTTGAAATGTTTATTCCCATAGAGTGACTGACTACGTGTGGTTCCGCACGCCCGAAAACTATCCCTGTTGCGCAATAACCCCGCCCCTTTTTTTCGCAGCCAACATGCTGCCTGAATTATCAGCAGAGACCCGGCAAGGTCACAGACTGCTTCGCTAGGGTTGTGCGCTATGCAAGCATCGACCTATTTCCTCACGCATTACGCGATCAAGGCCTGGGAATGGCTCATCCACCCCGGCCTGGCGCTGGCCGCGCTAGCGGTTCTGGCGGTCCTGATACCGCGAGTCGGCAGACTGTGCGTCCGCGTCGTCGCCCAGCGGCTGGATGCCGATGAGGAGTCCACGAAATCCAAGCTCGCCCTCGCCGGCGCGCTCGTGTACCTCGTCGAAGCGGTGGTCTACTTCATCATCGCCATCCGCGCCCTCACCCTGCTCGGCGTACCGGCTGCCTCGGCTGCCGTCCCCGCCACAGTCGTTTCCGCCGCGATTGGTTTCGGCGCGCAGAACATCATCGGGGACTTCCTCTCCGGTGTTTTCATCATCACCGAGCGCCAGTTCGGCGTCGGTGACTACGTGAGCTTCGAAGGCACAAATAATGCGGTGGAGGGCACCGTCGTCGCGCTCACCCTCCGCGCCACGAAGCTGCGCACCGCCAGCGGCGAGATGGTGACCGTCCCCAACGGCAAGGTCGGCGCGATCACCAACTTCTCGCAAGACTGGTCCCGCGCCTTCGTCGAGATGGACATCCCGCTGCGCCCCGGCGAAAACATCGACCACCTGGTCTCGCAGGTTGAAAAGGCAACCAAACGCGCCGTGTCCGCCCCCGAAATCAAGCCCAACGTCACCGGCGACGTCGACGTCATGCCCGCCATCGCCGTCGTCCAACCCCAGGCTGCCGGTCAGCCGTGGGCAGTGACCTTCCGCGTCACCGTCGACGTCGTCCCTGCGAAGCAGTGGGCCGTGGAGCGCGCCATCCGCTCCGCCATGCTGAATACCTTCTGGGAGCGTATGGAAACCGTTCCCGCCTCACCTTTCGTCGCGAATGACTCCCCCGGCGCTTCCGCCCCACGCGGCACGGCGCCGGGAGCAGCCCCGAACACCGCAGCGGACGACTCCACCCCCACGACCGTGTTCGCCACCCGGCAGGAAGCAAGCGCTTCTTCGCAGAGCTCGTCCCATGACGGTGTCCACAGCACGGATACGTCTCGTCTGTCCGATGACGACAATTCCGGCACCCCACTGGACCCGGACGCAGAGGTCGCGATCATCCGGTCCAAGGACGACGGTCCGG
The DNA here is from genome assembly GCA_020741275.1 of Corynebacterium urealyticum. Lineage (GTDB taxonomy): Bacteria > Actinomycetota > Actinomycetes > Mycobacteriales > Mycobacteriaceae > Corynebacterium > Corynebacterium urealyticum_A. The sequence goes on along the minus strand of DYZK01000081.1, from coordinate 3,766 downwards.
GAGCAGCCTCCGATGGCGCGCTCATCGTCGGCACCGAGGACGATGAAGAAGAGGACCTCGATTCCGGGGTATTCAAGCAATATGACTACAGCTCACGCTTCCAACGCTGGCTGACCTTCGGTGGCCGAACCAGGGTCTCCACCACCCTGCTGCTCATCTCACTCGTGGTCCTGGGGCTGCTGGCCGCAGCATCCTCTAATCCGGACGACGGCCGCGCCGGCGTGCTCAACCCCGCTTATTGGAGCGACCGGCCGGCGAAGACCAGCGAACAGACCGAAACGCCTACGCCAGAGCCGACGCAGCCCGCAACCCAGGACTCCCCGGAGCAAGAGGGGCAGCAGCCCCAACAGACTGGCCAGCCGGACAGCCCGGAGCCCCGCTCCACGCAGGAGCCGAACGCCAACGAGCCGCAGCGCAGGCAGCAGAATCAGGCCCCGCAGCCTCAGCAGCAAAACCAGAATCAGAATCAAAACCAGCAGCCTGACGGGAATCGCGGTGCCGAGGCACCGGCAACCGCTGGTGCAGACTCCGGGACTGGCACGGGAGACTCCGGTGGGGACACCGGGGGCTTCTAGCACGATCTCTCTGAGAGCCCATAGCGAAGGAAAAAGGGATTTAAGCCCCACCCCGGGCACCTGGTTAAATGGCTCACATGAGCGCCCAGGACAACACCCCCACGAATAAGCCCCGCCCCGACCACAACCACGGTCGGCCGGCGGTGCGTCCCCAGACTTTCCACCCGAGCCGGGAAAACATCCTGGTCGGCTTCGTCATGTTCCTGATTAGCCTCATCTTCACCGGATACAACGTCTCGGCCTTCTTCTGGATCCCCCTTCTCCCGTTGCTGTTCATCGTGTGGGTTATCAAGGCAGGGACCCGCGTGGATGGCAAGGGTATTACGGCCAAGCCTCTGATCCGACCGTCCAAGACCGTGACGTGGCAGGACTTCCAGGGCATCCGTTTCAACAAGGCGGGCAAGGCCTACGCCGCTGCCACAGATGACTCGCAATTCTGGCTGCCTGGCATCACTTTCAACAGCCTCCCTGCCCTCGCCGAGGCCACCGCAGGCCGCATCCCGGACCCCCTCACCCCGGCGCGTCTGGACATTCACAACAAGGTGCAGGTCGTCAACCGCGATGGTTCGGCTGTGCTGATGGACTCCGAGGATTACGCTGAGTACGAGAAGCAGCGTCGCGCGGAGTACGAGGCCGAGCACCCCACGGCCGAGCCAGCATCTGATGCAGATTCCGCCGCCTCTCCAGGGAGCGCCGAGAATCCGGGTGCCAGTAGCAACTCCGAGCGCGCTCGCGATAACTAAAGAACACAACACCGGCCTCGCGTTACCCGCTTCCAGGGACCGTACGGGGCCGGATAGCCACTTTCACCCATAGAGATATTGAAGAGAGCACTTCGACAATGACATCTCAAGACAACACCACTTCCTTCGGAGCTTCGATCCCGCTGCGCTCCGACGTCACGACGCAGGGCCGCAACGCTGCAGGTGCACGTGCGCTGTGGCGCGCGACAGGCATGACGGACGATGACTTCCACAAGCCGATCATCGCCATCGCGAACTCCTATACCCAGTTCGTGCCGGGACACGTCCACCTCAAGGACGTCGGCGACATCGTCGCTGAGGCCATCGAGGAGGCCGGCGGTGTGGCACGCGAGTTCAACACCATCGCGGTCGACGATGGCATCGCGATGGGCCACGCTGGCATGCTCTACTCCCTGCCCTCCCGCGAGATCATCTCCGACAGCGTGGAGTACATGGTTAACGGGCACGCCGCCGACGCGCTGGTGTGCATCTCGAACTGCGACAAGATCACCCCGGGCATGCTGAACGCCGCGATGCGGTTGAACATCCCGGTCGTCTTCGTCTCGGGTGGACCGATGGAGGCCGGCAAGGCCGTCGCCGTCGACGGCGTGGTCCAGGCCCCGACGGACCTGATCACCGCGATCTCCGCCTCCGCCTCCGACAAGGTCGACGCCCAGGGCCTGCTGGACGTCGAGTCCGCAGCGTGCCCGACCTGCGGTTCCTGCTCTGGCATGTTCACTGCCAACTCCATGAACTGCCTCACCGAGGCGCTGGGCCTGTCCCTGCCGGGCAACGGTTCCACCCTGGCGACGCACGAGTACCGCCGTCGCCTGTTCACCCAGGCCGGTCACACCATCGTCGATCTGTGCCGCCGCTACTACGGCGAGGGCGACGAGTCCGTCCTGCCGCGCAATATCGCGACCAAGCACGCGTTCCAGAACGCGATGGCGCTGGACATGGCGATGGGTGGCTCCACGAACACCGTGCTGCACATCCTCGCCGCCGCCCAGGAGGGTGAGGTGGACTTCACCCTGCAGGATATCGACGACCTCTCCCGCGAGGTGCCGTGCCTGTCTAAGGTCTCACCTAACTCTGAGTTCCACATGGAGGACGTCCACCGCGCCGGCGGCATCCCCGCGATCATGGGTGAGCTGTGGCGCGGCGGCAAGTTGAATGAGGACGTCCACACCGTGCACGCGAACAGCCTCTCCGAGTGGCTGGAGGCGTGGGACATCCGCGCGGAGAGCCCGAGCGATGCCGCCATCGACCTCTTCCACGCCGCTCCTGGCGGGGTGCGCACCACCGAGGCCTTCTCCACCGAGAACCGCTGGTCTTCGCTGGACACCGATGCGGCTGGCGGCTGCATCCGCGACGTCGAGCACGCCTACACCGCTGACGGCGGCTTGGTCGTGCTGCGCGGCAACCTCGCCGAGGACGGCGCGATCATCAAGGCTGCCGGCATCGACGAGGAGCTGTGGCACTTCGAGGGCAAGGCCCTCGTCGTCGAGTCCCAGGAGGACGCAGTGCGCGTAATCCTGGAAAAGAAGGTCTCCCCGGGCGACTGCATCGTCGTCCGCTACGAAGGCCCGGCTGGTGGCCCGGGCATGCAGGAGATGCTGCACCCGACCGCCTTCCTGAAGGGCTCCGGCTTGGGTCGTGAGTGCGCACTGATCACGGATGGCCGCTTCTCCGGCGGTTCCTCCGGTATCTCGGTCGGCCACATCTCCCCCGAGGCTGCACACGGCGGTCTGATCGGCCTGGTCGAGGACGGCGACCCGATCCTCATCGACGTCCACAATCGCACGCTGGAGGTGCGGATCTCCGAAGACGAGATCGCCCGCCGTCGCGGCCAGATGGATGCCTCCGAGACCCCGTGGCAGCCCACCACCCGTAAGCGCCGCGTTACCAAGGCCCTGCGTGCTTATGCTGCGATGGCTGCCTCCGCCGATAAGGGCGCAGTCCGCGAGGTGAAGTAGCCGCCATGGCTCAGGCCACGAACGGGTCCCCGGCTCCGCACGCTACGGAGCCTGCGGGGCACGATCCGATGATCCGGGTGCGCGATGCGCACCTGCACAACCTGAAGCACATCGACGTCGACCTGCCCCGAGATACCCTCGTGGCGGTCACCGGCGTGTCGGGTTCGGGCAAGTCCAGCCTGGCCTTCGGCACCATCCACGGGGAGGCACAGCGCCGCTACCTGGAGTCCGTCTCCCCCTTCGCGCGCCGTCTCATTGGTGGCGCGGTCAACCCGCGCGTGGGGTCGGTCACGGGGCTGCCGCCGACGGTGGCGCTGCAGCAGTCCACCACCCTGGGCGGGGCGCGCTCTTCCGTGGGCACGATCTCGAATATGTCGAATAGTATTCGGCTGCTCTTCTCCCGCTCCGGCAGCTACCCGGACGGCATGCGCGAGCGGTTGGAGTACGGCAGGCTCGATTCGGACGCCTTCTC
>DYZK01000080.1 GCA_020741275.1 Corynebacterium urealyticum | reverse complement strand
ACGCCCGTGCCGAAGGCATCATGGCCGAGGTAGACGACATGCTGGCCCGCACGGACCTGCGGCGCTGCCTCACCCACGGTGACCTCTCGCGGGAGCACCTGCTGTGGCTACCCGACCAGGGCGTGGGCGTGCTGGACTTCTCCGATATGACGGTGGGCGATCCGGCGCTGGACTACGCCCACTTCGAGACGATCGCGCCGGGACTGACGAAGCGGATCTTCGACCACGCCGGGGTTGCTGCCGAGGATGTGGCGGACCCGCAGGTGGTCTTCGAAGACGAGGATCTGCTGGAGCGGGCGAAGCTCTACAAGCGCTGGGATAACCTCTTCCTGCTCATCGACCACTACCGCACGGGGCGTTCCCCGCGGGTGGAGATCTAAACGCGCCGGGTCTAGCCCTGGGCGGGCGGGTCCTGCTGGTCCTCATCCCGCTGGCGGCGGAGGCGCTCCCGCTCCTCGCGCTGGGCCTCCTCCTCAGCCAGGCGTTCCTGTTCGCGGCGCTTCTTGAAGCGCTCCTTCTCGATATTCCACAGGAAGTCCGGGTCATCGTCCGGCCCCTTCGCCCGCGACTGCTGATCGAGCTGCTTATTCTGCCGACGGCCCAGCTGGCCTACTGCAGGCGTGTTGCCGCTGCCCGGCCCGAAGGCCTTCCACAACATCACGATCGTGATGATGACCAGGATCAGGATAATGAGGCGACCCAAGGGTGCGATGCTCCTTCAAGGCAGAAAAATTCGGCGAAGTGTCTTCCCTCGACTCTAGCCACCTCATGGGGTTAGTGGGTAGAAGAAAAGTGGCGGAGATGCGGCGGCGGGCCGGGGTGGCGTCCTAAAAATAAAGCGCAATTGGTGCCTAGCGAAGCAGTGACCGTAGGCTGGACGGCGTGACTAATAAGCAGAATCCGCAAGACTCATCCCAGGTTGAACCATCGCTGCCGGGGCCTCCCGGGCAGAAGCCGAAGCTCGGCTCGAAGGCCTGGCGGGACGTCCTGCTATACGGATTCCTGCGGCTGGTGCTGTTCCTGGTGCTGACGTTCGTGATCCACTCGATCGTGATTCTGCTGGGGATGGCGAACTTCTTCCCGCTGCTGATGAGCGCGCTGCTGGCTCTCATCCTCGCGTTGCCGCTGTCCATGATGATGTTTAAGAACCTGCGGCTGCGGGTGACCGCGCAGATGGCGGAGTGGGACTCCGCGCGACGCGAGCACAAGCGCCAGTTGCAGGAGCAGCTGCAGGACCGCCTGCACGACTAACAGGACGGCCGGGGGCTCGGGCCGGCTGTGGTGACCGGCCGTGGGGGACTAGCTGTGTTGGTGAGGCGTGCGTGGCTAGATGAATGCTGCGATCAGCATCATCACCGACCACAACAGCATGCCGCGGCCGGTGAGGCCCAGCACCGGGATCAGATCTTTGCCCTGTGCGCCTTTGCGCACCGGCCCGGAGGCCAGCACCCACAGCGGCACTGCCAGCAGACCCAGCAGCGCGGCGAGCTGACCTGCGGCCAGCGCGATGGTGAGCACGACGGAGCCGCCGACCAGGCTCAGCCACAGCGCGCGGGTGCCCGCATCCCCCAGACGCACGGCGAGAGTGATCTTGCCGGTGACCGAGTCGGTCGGGATGTCGCGAAGGTTATTGGCCAGGTTCACGGACGAGGAGAGCGCACCGATCGTCACAGCCAGGCCGAACCCGCGCCAGGTGACCTGCCCGGACTGCGTGAACTCCGTGCCCAGCACCGCGACCAGGCCAAAGAAGATGAACACCGCGACCTCACCAAGACCCCGGTAGCCATAGGGGTTCTTGCCGCCGGTGTAGAACCAGGCGCCCGCGATGCAGACCGCGCCGACGAGAATCAGCCACCAGGCGCTCAGCAGGCTGAGCACGATCCCGGCGACCCCAGCCACGCCGAAGCAGGCGAAGGCGGCGTACTTCACCAGCTTGGACTCCACCAGCCCGGAGCCGGTGAGGCGCAGGGGGCCGGAGCGGTCGTCGTCGGTGCCACGGATGCCGTCGGAGTAGTCGTTCGCATAGTTCACGCCGATGATCAGCGCGAGCGCGACGACGAGGGCGAGTAGTGCCCGTGGGAAGGACGCCCCGCCGGTGGTCACCGCGGCTGCTGTTCCGGCCAGCACTGGGGCGATGGCGTTAGCCCAGGTGTGCGGGCGGGCACCTTCGAGCCAGTCGGCGGCGGTGGCGGTGTTGGTGGCAGACATACGCGGCGGTCAACCTTCCTTCGGGCAGGGGTGGATGCAAACTGTTAACTCTACTCGCTTACCGGTGGGGCTTAGCAGCCAGTCATGCCCTGGATAAACCGTAGGGTGGGGAACATGAGTAGCACGACGCCGGCGAGTGTGCCGACAGATCGCAGCCCCACCATTGCGATAATCGGGGGCGGACCGCGAGGGATCTCCGTATTGGAGCGGCTATGCGCCGCCTACCGGCAGTGTGCGGAGGACGGCAGCGCGCCGGGCAACCTCAGAGTGCACCTGGTGGATGACTCACAACCCGGGGCGGGGCGCGTGTGGCGCACCGACCAGAACGTCGACCTGTGCATGAACACGCTGGCCGACGCGGTGACCCTGTTCCCGGAGCCGGGCTCTAGTGTGCACGCCCCGGTTCTCGAAGGTCCGACGATGTACGAGTGGATCATGCTGCTTCGCGGCGAGGAACTGGGTGAGAAGCGAGACCCGCGCGGAGCGAAGATGGCGCTGTTTTCCCGCCACCCGGTTCAGCCCCTGGGGCACCGGACACAGGACATCGAGCAGGCCCGGCCGAATACGCACCCGCCGCGGGGCCTGTACGGCGAGTACCTGCGTTGGGTCTTCTCCGCGGTGCTGGGCATGGTTCCCGAGGGCATCGAGGTGACCGTGCGCCGCTCAAAGGCGGTGGGGATTGAACCGGCGGCCGACGGCACGGACACCATCGAACTTGCGGACGGCACCCGACTGCACGCGCACGCGACCGTTCTCGCCCTGGGCTGGCTGGACACGGAACTTTCCCCGGAGGAGCAGGAGCTTGCGGCTGCTGCGAGCACACACGAGCAGCTGGAGTGGATCGCGCCGAATAACCCAGCTGATCAGGATTTCTCCAACATTCCCAGCTGGGAAGAATCCGGTCAGGAGGCCCTGATCCGGGGCTTGGGCATGGGATTTTTCGACGCCATGTCCATGCTCACGGTCGGCCGGGGCGGAGCCTTCATTCCCGACGCCACCGCGCCGGCGGGATTGCGCTATCAACCTTCGGGGCGAGAACCGCGGATCCTGGCGATGGCGGGCCGCGGCTACCCGCATCAGCCCCGCCCAGAGTTTTCGGGTATGCCGCCGCGCGCGGAGCTGCGCCGCCTGGACGCGGCCATCGCTGATCTCGATTCCGTGCTGCCCGCCAATAGTCTGGACTTCGGGGAAACGCTGTGGCCAGCACTGCTGCGTGACGCGCAAGAGGCCTACTACCGGGTTCTGCTGACGGCCGAACCTGACGTCCTCAAGAAGGTCACTGCGATTATCGACGACCCGGCCACCGACCCGCTGAACATGCACGAGGATGCCCGGCTGGACGGGCTGGTGGATACCGACAAGCGATTCAATATCCCCTGGGAGAACGACCCGGTTTCTCGTCTTGAAGCCAAGGCGGCGGCCGTGGGCGAGGAGATGAGCATCGACTCCTTTACCCGGAGCCTGTTCGAGCGCCTCCTTGCAGACTGGCAGGAGGCGCAGCGCGGTGAGGAATCCCCGGTGAAGATGGGGCTATTCAGCTTCGGCGCGGCGATGAAGCGGATCGCCCTGGTCGACGAGCCGGGGCGGTTTACGCAAGCGTCCCGCGAAGAGGAATACAAGCTTTTCGGAAGCATCGCCCAGATGGTGAGCGTCGGCCCGCCCGCCTTCCGCACCGCCGAGCTGCTCGCTCTCATCGACGCTGGGCTGGTGCGTTTCCTTGGCGCGAAACCGGAGCTCACCGTGGACGAGGAGGCGCCAGCGTTTCGGGTCAGTTCCGCGACGACGGGGGAGGAAGTGTGCGCGTCTGTGCTGATCGAGGCGCTGATTCACGACCCGGATGTGCGGCGCACAGCCTGCCCGCTGAGCAGGCAGTTGCTGGCGCAGTCCCGGATGCGGGCCTGGGCTTGGGGCGATGGTTCCCCGTCAGCTGCCCCGGAGGTGGACCGGGAGACCGGCCTGCTGATTGGCACGTCGGGTCAGGGCGATCCCCGGGTGCATATGCTGGGCGTGCCGTTGCGGGAGGTTCGGGCCGATGTGACCAACTCCCCGAAGGTGGGTGAGGACCCGGTGATTTTCCAGGAGACGGACGCCGCCGCCCGCTCTGCGCTGCGGATCGCCGCGCCCCGCTAGGGCTGGGGGCGGATCGCCTCGTCAGGGCGGGGGCGGATCGCGCTGCCCCCCCGCGAGAGTTTGGGCGGCCCGTTTTCCCGCGAGGGGCGGTCCGCTGTCACAGGCGGACGGGGAGAGTCGCCAGTGTTCGCGACCCTAAAGCCCCAGGTTGAACACACCTTCGCGGTAACGCTGGCCCGGGATGGCCCGCAGCAGCTCCCGGGTGAACTCGTGCTGCGGATCGTTGAAGATCTCCTCGGTGAAGCCCAGCTCCACCTGGCGGCCCTTGCTCATCACGCTGACCGTGTCGCTGATCTCCCGGACGACGGCGAGGTCGTGGGAGATGAACAGGTATGTCAGGCCCAGTTCCTCTTGCAGCTCGTTGAGCAGCTCCAGGATGCGGGCCTGCACGGTGACGTCCAGCGCGGATACGGCCTCGTCGAGAACCAACAGTTCCGGTTCCAGGACCAGCGCGCGGGCGATGGCCACGCGCTGGCGCTGCCCGCCGGAGAGCTCCCCGGCACGACGGCTGGCCAGCGCCTCGGGCAGGCTGACCTGATCCAATACCTCGGTGACCTTCGCGCGGATCTGCGTTCGCGAGAGCGAACTGAGGTTTCGCAGCGGCTCGGCGATCGCCGAACCGATGGACTGGCGTGGGTCCAGCGAGCCATAGGGGTTCTGGTAGACCATCTGCAGCCGACGGCGCAGCTGGCGCGGGTCCTTCGCCGCGAGATCGTTGATGGCAGCGCCCTCGAGGTAGGCGGTGCCCGCGCTGGGCTCCTCGAAGGCGCAGATCATGCGGGCGAGGGTGGACTTGCCGGAACCCGATTGCCCGACGATCGCGTGCGTGGTGCCGCGGGCGACGGAGAAGCTCACCCCATCGGCTGCGGTGAATGCTTCTTGGCCGCGGGCGGGGTGGAACTGCTTGCTCATCGAGCTGACGCGCAGCAGCGGGGGAGTGGACTCCTCGGAGTCGCGTGCCGCCGGGGTGGCGGGGGTCGTCCCCTCGGGGTCTGCCTCGCTGCCAGGAGCGTCGGCCGCTGCGGCACTGGCTGCCTTATGCTTCCGGGCGCGCTCCGGTTGGCGCACCGGGTTGGTGAGACCGGGTGCATCATCGAGCAGCCGGCGGGTGTAGGGATGCCGCGGATCGCCGAGGATGCGGCCGGTGAGCCCGGCCTCCTTGACCTGGCCGGACTGCATGACCACCAGCTCGTCGGCCCGGTCGCTGGCCACGGCGAGGTCGTGCGTGATGAGCAGCACGCCGATGCCGCGGTCCTCCCGCAGCTGGTCGATGAGGTCCAGGATCGTCTGCTGCACCGTCACGTCCAACGCACTGGTGGGCTCGTCGGCGATGATGAGGTCCGGTTCGGTGGCCAGCGCGGCGGCGATGAGGGCCCGCTGCCGCATACCGCCGGAGAGCTCGTGCGGATACTGGTTATAACGCAGCTCGGGATTATCGATACCCACGGCATCCAGGAGCTCGATGACGGTTGCCCGACGTTCCTGTTTGCTGGGGTTGCCGAGCGCCTGGCGGTGAATGCGCAGCACCTCGCCAACCGATTCGCCGATGGTCTTCACGGGGTTCAGCGAGGTGCCGGGGTCCTGCGGGATGAGCCCGATCCTCAGCCCGCGGACGTCCCGCCACTGCTGCTGCGTGATGCGGTTCAGGTCTTGGCCGTTGAGCTCGATTTTTCCGGACGCCGCCGCGTTGGCAGGCAGTAGCCCCATCGTTGCCATGGCAGAGGTGGATTTTCCAGAACCGGATTCGCCCACGATGGCGGTCACCCGCCCGGGCGCAACGGAGAAGGACACGTCCGTCACCGCGTGCACGGGGCCGTGGGTGGAGTTGTACGTGACCGCGAGGTCGGTGACCTTCAGCAATGGGGTGGTCATGAGCGGGCTCCTTCCCGGTCGCGGAGAACGGTGCTGAGGTGGTTGGTCGCCAGGACGACGAGGACGATGGCCAAGCCCGGCAGGACGGTCAGCCACCAGGACGTGGCGATGAAGTCCCGGCCCTCGGCGATGATCAGGCCCCACTCGGGCGTCGGTGGCGGGGCACCGTATCCCAGGAAGCTCAGGGTGGACAGCTGCAGGATGGCACTGCCGAACTGGAGGGCGGCCAGCGCGAGCACCGGGGTCAGCGAGTTCGGCAGGACGTGCCGCCAGAGCACGGAGGCGCGGGTGCCGCCGGAGGCGTAGGCTGCCTCGACATAGTCAGAGGACGCCACCCCCAGCACCTCGGAGCGTGCCAGCCTAGCGAACATCGCGACGTTGGTGACACCCACGGCGATGGCGGCGTTGATGGAGCCATAACCCAGCACGATGATCACCGAGAGGCTGAGCAACAGGGCCGGGATGGCGAGCAGAACGTCCACGATGCGCATGATCAGCGTGTCCACCCAGCTGCCCTTGCGAGCACCTGTGCCGGAGCCGCGCCGAGCGCGGGAGGACCCGGCGATCACACCGAGCAGGGTTCCGATGATCATGCCGAGCAGAACCGCGACGAGGGCCCCGAGCAGGGATTGCCGGGTGCCCCACACGACGCGGGTGTAGAGGTCGCGGCCGACCGCATCGGTACCGAACCAGTGCTCGGTGCTGGGTGGCAGAAGTGGGGCGGTGCTACCCGAGTTCACGGGGTCGCCCGAAGCGAACAGCCCCGGCACGAGCGCCCAGGCCAGTGCGATAACAACGATGAGCCCGGAGACGACCGCGCCCCAACCCGCCTTCTGCGGGCGGGGGAGGGATCGGCCGGTCAGCCGGGAGCGCAGCGAGGACCTCGAGGTGAGTTTGGTGGTCATGGTTTAGCCCCTCCCATTCGTGGTGGCGGGTTGTGCGCTCCGGGTGCGCAGCCGGGGGTCGAGCACCGGGTACAGCAGGTCGACGGCCAGGTTGACCAGCACGTAGACCGCGGCACTGATGACGACCATGGCCATGAGCACTGGGGTATCGCGGTTGGAGACGGCGTCCACGGTCATCGCGCCGATGCCGGCGCGGCTGAAGACAGCCTCGGTGACCACGGCGCCGCCGATGAGCTCACCGAAGGTCAGCCCGGCGATGGTCATTGCGGGAAGCATCGCGTTGCGCAGGACATTGCGCCACAGCACCCAGCGGTGGCTGGCCCCACGGGCCCGCACCACGGTGACGAAGGGCTGGGCCGAGGCGTCCTGAATCCCGCGGAGCAACACCTGGGCCATCGGTGCGGAGAGCGGCAGGGCGATGGCGATGGCGGGCAGGATGATCGACTGGGTCGGGGAGGCGTCGATGACGGGGATCCACCCCAGCGTGAAGCTGAACACCTGGATCAGGATGATGCCTAGCCAGAATGCGGGCAGCGCGACCAGCAGGGATGGAATGCTCGCCAGAGTATTGGCCAGCCAGCGGCTGACACGGTTGGTGCGGCCCGGGGCGGCGAACGTCGCAAGGAGTAGGGCGATCACGCTGGCGAGCAGGAAGGCCACGAGCGCCAGAGCGAGCGTGTTGGGCAGGGCGGCGCCCAGGGCGCTGGTCACGGACTCGCCGTTCATCAGGGAGTTGCCGAAGTCCCCGCGCAGGGCGCCGGTGAGGGAGTTGATGTAACGCACGAGGATGGGCTCGTCGGCGCCGTATACGTCGCGCATCTGCTGGATCTGCTCCGGGGAAAGCCCGAGCTCGGGGTCGGCGTAGCGGGTGGCGACGGCATCCCCGGGCAGTGCGGTGAGCAGGATAAACGCGAGGGTGAAGGTGGCCCACAGCACCAGGATCGCCTGGCCGATGCGGGCGAGGATTTGGCGGCCGGTCATGGCTGGGCCTCCTTTCGGGTCAGGTAGAACCAGGGCCGGCCGATGCTCTCGGCGCGGAAGCCGTGGACGTGTGGGTGTACGCCGAAGACCTGTGGTTCCTCGAAGAAGGGCAGGACGTAGGCGTTATCGGTCAGGTGTTTCTGCACCGCCTTGGAGGCTGTGGCGCGTTCGGCCTCGGTGGGGGACTGGGCGACATCGAGCAGGAGTTGCTGAAGTTTCTCATCGCCGATGGATTCGTCGGGGTGCATGTTCAGCAGCGCGTTGCGGTTGTCGGAGTAGTACTGGCTCTTAATGACGTCGTAGTCGGCGCGGCCCACCATGGTGAGGTTGAGCTGAACCTGGTTTTCGTCCGTTTGGGCTGCCTTTTGTGCAGCGACGTCGCCGGGGTGCAGCTGCGCGTCGATGCCGACGGCACGCAGTTGTTGCTGCAGCATCGTGACAACCTCCCGGGTGCGGGGCTGCTGTGGGGCGTCGTTAACGACGAGGCGCAGACGCTTGCCGTCCTTGGTACGGATGCCGTCCCGACCGACGGTCCATCCGGCCTCGTCGAGGAGCGTGCGGGCCTTATCCGGGTTGAACTCGTAGGCGTCCTTCTGCTCCTCGTAGCCCTGCGCGGTGCGGGCGAGGGTGGAGGTGGCCAGGGGGTAGGAGTCGGAAAACAGGGTGCGCAGGATCTTCTCGCGGTCCACACCGGCGATGATCGCCTGGCGCACCCGGATGTCCTGCAACAGGGAGTGGCGGAAGCGGAAGGCCAGGCCGTTGTTCACGCCACTGGTCGGTGCTGCGTGGATGTTGATTCCGGCTTTGGCGAGGTGCTTTTCCTCCGGGGCCTCGATCTGGCGGGCGATATCTGCCTGGCCAGCCTTGAGGCCGCCGACGCGGACGCTATCCTCCTTGGCGACAACGACGCGAACGGTATCCAGCTCCGGGCGCCCGGTGTTCAGCCCCCGCTCGGCGAAGACCGGTGGCGCCCAGTTGTAGTCCTCCCGCGCGCTCAAGGTCAGTTCGCGGTTGCGCTCCTCGCCGGTGATGACGAAGGGCCCGGAACCAATGACCTTGCGGGCCGAACCTGGGGCGAAGCCTTCGTCCGTCATCTCCAGGGAGGCGTTGGCCAGCAGTCCAGCGTTGATGGAGCTGGCGGCCTGTGGGAAGCCGGGTTCGGGCTCGCTGAAGTGGAAGCGGACGGTGGAATCGTCGATGACCTCGCCGCGCTCGTAGGAGCTGATCTGTTCGGAGGCGGTGAGCTTGTTGTCCGTGTTCCCGAGGCCGAAGAGGTCGAAGTTCTTGACGACGTTCTCCGCGTCCAGCGGGGTGCCGTCGGAGTAGGTGACCCCGTCGCGCAGGTGGAAGGTGAACTCGGTGGCGTCCTCGTTGACCTCCGGCAGGTCGGTGGCGATCCACGGGTGGAGCTCGAGGGTGTCCGGGTCCTGCCACAGCAGTCGGTCGGTGATGTTGTTGACGACGCCGCCGTTGGGGTAGAAGCCCGCGGTCGGTGGGTAGAGGTTGTTGAAGGGGAGGGAGTCGAGGTAGGTCAGCGCGGCGGGGTTCTCCTCGGAACCACCGGCGTTGCTGCAGGCGGTGAGTCCGCCAACACCGAGGACGACGGCGGTGAGCAGGGTGATCACCGATCTGATGGGGCGCCGGGTGCGGCGCCTGAACGTGCCCTGGGTGCGGGGCAAGCCGGGGGACATAAGTGTTCCCTCCTATGGATAAAAATGAACAGATCTGTCTATAAGGAGTGAGGGCAAGGGTACCACGGAAAAATCTGCACGATAAGATGGCCTTCATGACCAGCCCAAGGACCATGACCGATTCAACGCCCACCATCGCGATCATCGGAGGTGGCCCGCGAGGCATTTCCATCCTGGAGCGCCTCGCCGCCGATTACCGCCAGCTCGATCCGAGTAAAACCCCCAATCACCTGGATATTCATGTGGTTGACGAGGTGCAGCCGGGGGAGGGGAAAGTCTGGCGCACCGACCAGACCACAACCCTGTGCATGAACACTTTGGCCGATGCGGTCACCCTCTTCACTGAGCCCGGGGCAACCGTCACCGCGCCCGTTCTGGAGGGGCCGACCATGCACGAGTGGATCATGCTCATCCGGGGCGAAGAGTTGGGGTCAGAGCGGGATCCGGGTGGAAAAAAGACAGACCTGTTCACTCGCCTTTCGCTGAGCGTTGAGGGCGAGCGCGAACCGCTGACCTCGGATAACGATGGAGTCCAGGCTGCGCAGCGTCTCTCGGCGGGGGCAGCAGAGGCCGGAGAATCCGCCCCCACCGTGGGTACTGGGTGGTCCCTGGCGGAATACGCCGCGGAAATCGCCGAAACCAGGCCCGAATCGCACCCCAGCCGTGCGCTCTACGGCGAGTATCTGCGTTGGGTTTTCAGTGTGGTGTTGGGCTTGCTGCCGGAGGGGATTTCGGTGCACCAGCACCTCGCCCGCGCTACCGAGATCGAGGAGGCGCCGGGAGACTCCGCAACCGGAGCAGGCACCGGGGCCGGCGACGCCGAAGGCCAGCCCACCCGGGACCGCATCACGCTGGATAACGGCACCACGATCCTCGCGGACGCCACCGTGCTCGCCATCGGCTGGGCCGACACCACCCCCGATGCGATGGAGAGCTTCACCGCATCCGCCGTGGACATGCACCCGGCCCTGACCTGGGTCCGCCCCGGCAATCCCGCCGACCAGCAGATCAGCCAGATCCCCAGCTGGGAGGAGTCCCAGGAGGAAGTGCTCGTCCGCGGCCTGGGCATGGGCTTCTTCGACCTCATGGCCATGCTCACCATCGACCGCGGTGGGCGGTTTATTCCGGACACCGAGGCCCGCTCGGGGCTGCGCTACGAGCCCTCCGGCCGCGAGCCGAAGCTCGTGGTCACCTCCCACCACGGCTACCCGTACCAGCCGAAGCCGGTCTTCGGCTCTTTGCCACCCGCGGCCTGGCTTCCACGCTTCAAGGCTGCCGTCGCGCAGCTGGATCTCGCACAGATCCCGGCGAATAGCCTGGACTTCGGCGAGACCCTGTGGCCGGCGATCCTGCGGGACTCACAAGAGGCCTACTACCGGGTTCTGCTGGCAGCCGAACCTGACGTCCTAAAAAAGGTCGGTGAGATCATCGACGACCCGGCGACCGACCCGTGGCGGCTACACGAGGACAACCGCCTGGATGGGCTGGTGGCCAAGGAAAGCCGCTTTGACCTGCCGTATCACGCCGACCCCGTCGCGCGTTTCGCGGAGCAGGCCGGGGAGGCGGGCCAGAGCATCGACGAGCTCACCGCGCGCATTGCCGATGGTTTGGCCGAGGACCTCGCCGAGGCGCAGTCCGCGCGCGAATCGGCGGTGAGGATGGGGCTGCAGGC
>DYZK01000079.1 GCA_020741275.1 Corynebacterium urealyticum | reverse complement strand
TGCCGGGTCCATGGTCAGCGGACCGTAGGGCTCGACGCGGGCGTTGTGCCAGCCGATCTCCTCGTCGTAGTCGATGAGGACCATGTGGTCGGTGAAGTGGACGCCGAAGCCCGGGCTCTCGAGGACCTTGGCGATGTCCGCGGAGGAGGTGCGGTTCTCGTTCGGCGTGACGGTGAAGCTCAGATTGGTGTTTGGCGCGGTGGTGTTCGGTGTGCTTTCGCTCATGCCTACAACCTTAGTTCCTCGAAAAATTGTGAGTACAGTTGATGGCGCATTAGTGAGTTTTCGCATTGCGAAAGGATTGATTTTCGATCATGTCGACCCAGCCAGGCCAGCCGATCGCGCTGGATCCCGCCCAGACTTATTCCGCGCTGCCGAACCGTGGCACGATGCCGGCGATTGACCTCGTCGCGGAGGTTCCGGGGGACGCGGAGGTGGACACGCTCATCGTCCCGGTGTTCCAGGGGGCTAATGGCCTGGAACTTGCCGCCACGGGCTCGGGCCTGCTGAGCAAGGAGCAGGAGATCACCCTGTGGCGCGTGCTCACCAGCGTGGGCGCCACCGGCAAGCGCGAGGAGCTCACCCCGGTGCCGGGCGAGCTGCTGGCCACCGAGGGCAAGGCCCCAGCGACCAAGATCTTGGCCCTGGGTCTGGGTGATATCGACGAGTCCACGGACGAGGACATCCGCGAGCTCGCGGGCGTGGCCTCCCGCGCTACGGGTCTGGGTTCGAAGGTCGTTTCCAGCCTCGGCCTGATTTCCCCGGAGGCCGCGCTGGTCGGTCACGCGCTGGGTGGTTACCGTTTCGCTGGTTTCAAGGGCGCTTCCGCCAAGGACGCCGCTGGTCAGGATGTTTCCGCTAAGGACGACGCCGACGCGTCCGGCTCCCCTGCCACCATCACGGTGCTCGCCCGCGAGGCCGACGCCGCCCTGCTGGCCCAGGCTCAGGTTGACGCCGCCGCGGTTGCGCTGGCCCGTGACTTCGTAAACACCCCGGCGAACTTCCTGTACCCGGAGACCTATGCCAACACGATCCGCGAGATCGCTGAGGCCGTGGGGCTGGGCGTCGAGATCCTGGATGAAAAGGAGCTGGAGGAGAAGGGCTACGGTGGCATCGTTGGCGTCGGTAAGGGCAGTGAACACGCACCGCGCCTGGTGCGCCTGACCCACGAGCCGTCCGCGGATAACGAGGCACCGCAGGTCGCACTCGTCGGTAAGGGCGTGACCTTCGATACCGGCGGTATTTCGCTCAAGCCGGGCGCGAATATGTGGGACATGATTTCGGACATGGGTGGCTCCGCGGCAGTCGTCGCCACGATGGTGGCGGCTGCGCGCCTGGACCTGCCGATGAAGGTCATCGCCACGATCCCGCTGGCGGAGAACACCCCGAGCTCCACCGCGACCCGCCCGGGTGACGTGCTGCGCCACTACAGTGGCCTGACCACCGAGGTGCTGAACACGGACGCCGAGGGGCGCCTGATCCTGGCAGATGCGATGGCACGTGCCTGCGAAGATGAGCCGGATTACCTCATCGAGACCGCGACGCTGACCGGCGCGCAGATGGTGGCGCTGGGCAACCGCACCCCGGGCGTGATGGGTTCCATCGCCTTCCGCGACAAGGTGGCGGAACTGTCCCAGGAGATCGGCGAAAACGGTTGGGCCATGCCGCTGCCGCCCGAGCTGGGCGAGGCACTGAAGTCCGATGTGGCTGACCTGCGCAATATTTCCCCCAGCCGCTGGGGCGGAATGTCGGTGGCGGGCCACTACCTGGCCAACTTCGTGACCGAGGGTGTGGAGTGGGTGCACATCGATATCGCTGGCCCGGCGTATAACACCGAGGGGCCGTTCGGTTACACCCCGAAGCGTGGCACGGGTGTGCCGGTGCGCACGATCCTGGCGACCCTGCGCCACCTGGCGGGAACCACCCAGGAGGGCTAGCCCCAAGCCCTGTCCCTCCCCTGGGCGAAACCTGCTCAGGGCGAGGGCCCCTTCCCCGGGGAGTTAGTGCCCCGGGCTAAGACTCCTCTTCCGAGCGGCGCGCCTGTTCCATACGGGCGCGCCGTTCGCGCTGTTCGAGGCGCTTTTTGATCAGCCGGTCGCGCTCGATTCGGTCGCGCATGCGCTGCGGGTAGCCGGTTTCCTCGGCGAAGTAGAGGGGGATGCCGAGCTCCTTGGCGACTACATCGATACCCTTCGGCCCGCCGATCTTGCGCCGCGTCCAGTCGCCGGTGCCGTCGACGAGGACGACCGACATCTCGTTGATGATGGTTTCGGGTTCCACGAACCCCTCCACCCCGCCAGCCCGCCCGCCGTGCTGCGCGGACCAGGTGCTCAGGTACTCCAAATCACGTGCGCGGATGGTGTTTCCGGGCGCACGCGGTGGCTTGGTCTGATTCTTGCTGGATCGGCCAAAAAGATTGAACACAAGTAGCCATTCTAGGCAGTCGGGTTCTCGGCCGGGGTTGGGTGCGTCGAAAGTTGTTCGAGAGCGTACAATTATTGAGTAACTGGTCTTTAAAACTCGACCACAGCTAGTTTTCGCGTTTCAAGAGGAGCTTCAACACCATGGCGCAGTCCGTCGAAATGCCCGAG
>DYZK01000078.1 GCA_020741275.1 Corynebacterium urealyticum | reverse complement strand
TATGGAAAGCACTTGTTCATCCAGGCAGGGGAACAGATCCTGCACACTCACCTGAAAATGGAGGGGGTATGGGCCATCCACGCGGCTGGCAGCCGCTGGCGCCGCCCGGGGTACACCGCCCGGGTCGTGCTTCGCTTGAGCCCCCAGCATCCGGGCGGGCCGCCCATCGAGGTCGTCGGCCACGAGCTGGGCTTCGTGCGCCTGTATCCGGCCCGGGACTATGCCGCCGTGGTCCAGCACCTGGGCCCCGACATCCTGGACCCCTGCTGGGCCAGCGAAGAATTCCGGGACACCGGCCGGACGGGGCGAGACGAGGCCCTGCGACGGATCCTGCGCCGCCCCGACCGGAGCCTGGGGGCCGCATTGCTGGATCAGCGCAATGTCGCCGGCATCGGCAATGAGTACCGCGCCGAGGTCATGTTCCTCATCGGCCTGCACCCCGCCGTGCCCGTCGGCCGGGTGGTGGAGGAGAAGGTGGCGCAGGCGCTGGACCTGGCGCGCCGGGTGATGTGGGAGAACCGGCTGGAGCCGCACCGAGTGTTCACTGGTGACCGGCGCCCCGGGATGGGCACCTTCGTTTTCGGTCGCGCGGCGAAGCCCTGCCGGCGCTGCGGGGAAACAATCGAACAGTCCACCCTCGGTGGGCGTTTTGCGGGCGGGGACCTGGTACTGGACGCCGGCGAGCTGGAACGCATCATCTGGTGGTGCCCGCACTGCCAGCCGGGCGGAGAGGCCTAACCTCTCCTCCTGTTATCTCCCCCAGGTTGGGGTAGAGCAGGCTGTTTTCGCGGGTTAGGAAAAATTTTCACGGAATTTTTATCTGAACGATTCAGTATTGTGCGGCGCGGCGTCAGTTGGATTCACTGCTCCGCAAGCGTGTTATGTCACGCATGTGCTCGATGGCTGTTGAACGATTTCATTGATATCGACTTGTGCATGCGAGCTGTAAATCTGAGGCGCGCGAACATGCCGATGGAAGGCTTGTTAGGGGTTCGTGGCCTGTTTTAAGGGGGCTCTTAGGGGTGGCCTCTGGTTAACTTTGAGGTTTCACTCCATTAACCAAGTGGGTGTTCGAGGGTGGTTATCTTATCGGGGCCGCTTACACAGAGTCAGCGTCATGCAGTCAGCTTTACACCGAGGAGGAGAATTCTTTCGTGTTCACCCGCAAAACCTCGACGGCAGGTAAGTGCGCCGCCGCAGTAGCAACTCTCGGCCTCGTGGCCACCGGCCTGGCCGGCCAGGCCCAGGCAGACACCCTGAACGATCACTACCCCGAGACCCCCAAAACCAACGTTGACCTGCCGATCGTCAACACCTACCACGGTAGCGACCACATCAAGGCCAATATCCTCAACCCGCGTCCAGTGTGCAACTCTGGCGAGGATTTCCGCACCGTTGTCTACAAGGTCAAGGATAATTTCACCCCGGCCGGCACGATCTCTGCGACCAACGGAACCGCCGACACCATCCCGCTGACCCAGGACCTGTCCAAATCCCAGTCCATTCAGCTTTCCGTTAAGGGCGACCAGACCTCCACCACCACCGCCAACCTCGGCGGTGGAGCCAGCGGGGACAAGGGCAACGTCTCCACCGGAATCACCTACTCCCTGGCCAAGACCCTGGGCTTTGAAGCCTCCTACTCCCTGAGCTGGGAGGTCGGACAGAGCATCGGCCCATACGACGTGCCAGCTGGAAAGACCGGCGAGGCGACCTACGGTTTCCGCACCATCACCATGACCGGCACCCAGCAGTACTGCAAGCCGAACGGCACCTGGTCCACCCCGCGCAGCTGGACTGCCCTCACCCCGATCAAGAACCAGGTCAACGTGAAGCTCTACGAAAACCCGGCTGGCGCTGCCGAGGGCGCGAAGGTCGAGGAAGGCACCGAGCCGCAGGGCGAGCCGGTGGAGGTCCAGGAGGATGCAAAGCCGACCGAGAGCGAGCCTCCTGAGGCCCTGACCAAGGAGGCAGAGCCAGAAAAGGCCGCCCAGGCTGAAGAAATCGCCGCTAAGTCCGAAACCACCACGCTCGAGGAAGAGGAAGCCTAATGCAGAAAACCAAGAACTCCCTTCGCCTAGCCACCGCGGGCCTGGCCACCGTCGCCGCGCTCAGCGGAATTGGCGGTGCGGTTGGTGCTGCCTCCGCGCAGGAAGAAGCCGACCAGGATTTCTCCCACGCCGCTGCGTCCAACCAGGCCGACTATGACCTCGAGCCGTACTTCCAGACCTCCGGCGCCAGGGCGAAGGGCTTCGCCGGAACCGTCGTCCTGAAGGTGAAGAACGTCGGCAGCCAGCGCTACTACCAGGACTATCCGCTGACGACCTTCCGCATCAACGTGAAGACCGACAAGGGTCCGGAGGGCGTTGACCGCCTCATCACCCCGCGTGGCATGAACGGTGCGCACATCTTCGATGAGGGCTTCGACCCGGAGACCTCCACCCGAACCTTCACCGTCACCCTCTCCAACCCGATTAACGCCGGCGATACCGCGACCGTCGCGGCCCTGGACTTCGGTGACGGCAACACCAAGGAAGGTCGCCTCTACAACTACCTTGAGGTCACCCAGACCGGCCGCCACAAGGAGGACACCGCCACCGCTAACGACGAGCAGGTGGACTCCCGTGAGCACACGGTCACCGATACCGGCAAGAAGAACGAGGGCCTCTTCTAGGCTCCATCCCGACTGGGGGAGTGGAATTCGCCACCCCTAGAGTTCCGGATCGTTGTCCTTGTAGGGACGTCAAAATCCCCGCCGATGCTTCTCTCATCGACGGGGATTTTCTCGGTGCACCACCCGGGTGGGTGGAGCGGTCACCGCGGGATACTCGGGCTTAGTTGCTGATCCCTGCGGACAGCTTCTCGATGGATGCCTTCGCATCGCCGAGCAGCATGTCGGTGTTCTCGTTGAAGAACAGCGGGTTCTGCGCACCGGAGTAACCGGCACCCATGGAACGCTTCAGCACAATCACGCGCTCAGCCTCCCACACCTTCAGAACCGGCATACCGGCGATCGGGGAGCCTGGCATCTCAGCGCTCGGGTTGACCGTATCGTTCGCGCCGATGACCAGGACCACGTCGACCTCGTCGAAGTCGTCGTTGATCTCCTCCATGTCCATGACGATGTCATAAGGGACCTTCGCCTCAGCCAGCAGGACGTTCATGTGGCCGGGCAGTCGGCCGGCGACCGGGTGGATACCGAACTGGACAGTCTTGCCCTGGTCGCGCAGCTTGCGGGTCAGTTCAGCGACCGTGTACTGAGCCTGGGAGACAGCCATGCCGTAACCCGGGGTAATCATGATGTTCTTTGCGTCCTTGAGCATCGCGACAGCCTCGTCGGTGTCGATCTCGGTGTGGGTGCCGTCGACACCCTCCGCGACCGCGCCACCGTCGGTTCCGAAGCCACCCAGCAGGACGTTCAGGAAGGAGCGGTTCATCGCCTGGCACATCACGTAGGAGAGGAACGCACCGGAGGAACCGACCAGGGCACCGGTGATGATCAGCAGCGGGTTCTGCAGCATCAGACCGGTGAAGGCAGCTGCCCAGCCGGAGTAGGAGTTCATGATGGACACGACGACTGGCATGTCGCCACCGCCGATCGCGGCGACCAGGTGCCAGCCCATGAACAGCGCCAGGGCGGTCATGATGCCAACCGCGATCCAGGCGGTGGTGCCCTCGCCAGCGACGATGAACACGACCATGAGCACGAGGCTGACCACCAGGATGGCGACGTTCAGCAGGTTACGGGCCGGCAGCAGCAGCGGAGCGCCCTTGACCTTGCCGGAGAGCTTCAGGCCAGCCAGGATCGAGCCGGTGAAGGTCACGGCACCGATGAAGATGCCCAGGAAGACCTCACCCAGGTGGAAGTTGTAGGCAGCAGCGCCCATCGAGTCGGCGGACTCGGAGACGAAGGAGTTGTAGCCGATGAAGACTGCGCCCAGACCGACCAGGCCGTTGAACAGTGCGATCAGCTGCGGCAGACCAGTCATCTCGACGGAGTGCGCGCGCTTGATGCCGTAGGCGGCACCGAGGCTCATAGCCAGGGCGATGAGGATGACGGTGACGACCGGGTTCAGAGCCTCGGAATCGGTCGCGGAATGCACCACGGCTTGGAAGATGGCCACGGCGATGGCAACAGCCATACCGCTCATACCCAGCGTGTTACCGCGCTTTGCGGTTTCCGGCTTAGAGAGGCCGGCCAGTGCCATGAGGAAGAGCACGGCGGCCACGATGTAGGCCAGGTTCGAGATCCGGGCCAGCCAGTCCAGCAGCGTGGCATGCTCGCCGGTCGCTGCCTGCGAAAGAATCAGAGTGGCAGTCATGGTTTATGCATCCTCCTTAACGAACATGCCGAGCATGCGGTCTGTGATGGCGAAGCCACCGAACACGTTGACGGAGGACACGACGATCGCCAGGAACGCGAGGACCGTAACGATGATATTGGGGCTGTTGACCTGCAAGATCGCGCCGACCAGGACGATTCCTGAAATCGCGTTCGTCTCGGACATCAACGGGGTGTGCAGGGTCGGGGTGACCGCAGAGATCACGTAGAAGCCCAGCACGATGGCCAGGGTCAGGACGACGAAGTTGCCGCTCATTCCCAGCGGGCTCACCAGGACGATTGCAGCGCCCAGCAGGATGGCGATGGCCAGACCGATTTTGGCGAAGGGGCCGCCCATGAAGGCTTGCTTCTCCGGCTCCTCGGCGTCCTGCGCGTCCTGCGCGGGCTGCTGCTGCGGGGCGACGGACACGCTCACCGGTGGTGGCGGCCAGAGGATGGAGGTCTCCTGGCCGTCGTTGAGGGTGACGGTGATGGTGCGGATGATCTCGTCATCCAGGTCCAGCACGCGCTGGCCGTCCTTCTCCGGGGTGATCAGCTTGAACAGGTTGACGATGTTCTGGCCGAACAGCTGGGAGGCCTGGCCCGGCAGGCGGCCCGCCAGGTCGGTGTAGCCGATGATGGTCACGCCGTTGTCGGTGACGAAGACCTCGCCCGGCTTCGTCAGCGCACAGTTACCGCCGTTGGCTGCCGCCAGGTCGACGACGACGCTGCCCGGACGCATGTTGGCGACATCTTCTTCGGTGAGCAGCACCGGGGAGGTGCGGCCTGGGATGTTTGCGGTGGTGATGACGATGTCGGCCTCGGCGGACTGCTGGGAGTAGATCTTCGCAGCGAGTTCCGCCTGGTCCTGGGTCATCTCCTTGGCGTAGCCGTCCTCGGACTTCTCGGCCTCTTCCTGGATGGCGACGAATTCCGCACCCATGGACTCGACCTGCTCGCCTGCCTCGACGCGCAGGTCGGTGGCCTTGACGATCGCGCCCATGGAGTTGGCGGTACCGATCGCGGCCAGGCCGGCGACACCAGCGCCGATGACGTAGACCTTTGCCGGCGGCACCTTACCTGCCGCGGTGACCTGGCCGGTGAACAGTCGACCGAAGGCGTTGGCGGCCTCGATGACCGCGCGGTAGCCGGCGATGTTCGCCATGGAGGAGAGAACGTCCATGGACTGTGCGCGGGAAATGCGCGGCACAGCGTCCATCGCGAGCCCGGTGATGCCACGGTTGGCGAGCTCGTTGATGAGCTCCTCGTTGCGGCCTGGGGCCATGCGGCAGATCAGGGTGGCTCCGGAGCGCATGAGGTCACGCTTTTCCTTGGGCGGGGTGTCGAGTGTCGTGACGATGTCCGCTTCCCAGACCTCCTCGCCTACGATGCTCGCGCCGGCCTCGCGGTAGAGGGCGTCAGGGTAGGCGGCGTCTTCGCCGGCACCTGCCTGTACTTCAACGTCATAGCCAAGCTTGATGAGCTTGCCGACCGTCTCTGGTGTGGCTGCCACCAGCGGCTGGTTCTCACCCGGCTCAACCGGAATACCGATACGCACTTTGTCTCCTGTGCAGTCTTCTGGGGGGATGAAAATTCCGGGTACTGATCGCAACG
Source organism: Corynebacterium urealyticum (assembly GCA_020741275.1). Lineage (GTDB taxonomy): Bacteria > Actinomycetota > Actinomycetes > Mycobacteriales > Mycobacteriaceae > Corynebacterium > Corynebacterium urealyticum_A. The sequence continues at coordinate 29,529 of DYZK01000078.1, read as the reverse complement.
TAGAGGTGGCGTCGTGATCGTCCAGCGCGAGTGAGTGGTGATTCGCACGAGCGACCCGGAAAACATTGGGTCTATATTTATCCCTTTTCCCGAGTGCTTGTCGCGCGCTTTGAAAAATTAGAGCCAAAAAAATACCAACGGGGGCACCCGATGCCCCGGGTGCCCCCGTTGTTGAAATTGCCGTTTTACCCCCAAAGTGGGGTTAGTATGCCTGCCACTCCGGGCGGTTGGCGTCCACGAAACGGTAAAACTCGGTTTCCTGCAGCTGGGAGGCCGCCGCCTCGTCCACGATGACCGTCGCGTGGCGGTGCAGCTGGAGCGCGGAGGCCGGCATCATCGCGGACACCGGCCCTTCCACAAGCTGCGCCACCGCATCAGCCTTGTTTTCCCCCGTGGCGAGCAGCAATAGGTGCCCGGCGCGGCGGATCGTGCCCAGTCCCTGCGTGATCACGTGGATCGGAACGTCCTCGAGCGAACCGAAGAAGCGGGCGTTATCCCGCCGTGTCTGCGGGTGCAGCGTCTTCAGTCTGGTCAGGGAGTCGAAGGAGCTGCCGGGCTCGTTGAAGCCCACATGCCCATTAGTTCCCACACCAAGGAGCTGGATATCGATTCCTCCGGCGGCCTCGATGGCCTGCTCGTATTCGCGGCCCGCCTCATCGGTGCGCGGATTCATCCCATCGGGGGTGTGCACCGCGCCGTCGGCGAAGTCCACGTACTGCGTGAACTCGTTGTAGATCGTGTAGTGGTAGGACTGCTCGTGATCCTCCGGCAAGCCCACGTACTCGTCCAGCAGAAAGGCCGTGGTGTTCGCGAAGCTCAGGCCCTCGCGGTGCTTGGTGATGAGCTCCCGGTAGGTCAGCAGCGGGGTGGAGCCGGTGGCCAGCCCGATGTTCTTCCCCTCGGACACGTAGCGGGCCATGATGGTGGCCGCGAGTTGCGCGACTTCTTTCGGGGTCTGCCGAATCACAACGTCCATGAGCAGGCGGTTCTTTCCAGTATCGGTCGGCGCAGATCATTGCGCCGATGGTGTTTATTGAGTCTAACCCTCGTTGCGGTGCTGTCGGTAAAAGCTGATCAGCGCGTCGGTGGAGCCATCCCCGGCTGCCACGTCAGCGGTGCCCCGTACCGCCGGGAGCAGGTCGCTGGCCTGGAGCTTCCCGAACTCGACACCCCACTGGTCGAAGGCATTAATGCCCCAGATCACCGACTGGACGAAAGTGATGTGCTCGTAGAGTGCGATCAGCCCACCCAGGGAGCGCGGGGTCAGCATATCCGCCAGGATGGTGGTGCTGGGCTGGTTTCCCGGCATCTCCTTGTGGGGGATCAACTTCTCCGGGGTTCCTGCGGCGCGCAGCTCGTCAGCGGTGCGACCGAAAGCCAGCACCCTGGTCTGGGCGAAGAAGTTTGCCATCAGCATGTCGTGCATCTTTGTTCCCTCTGGCTGGGTGGTGAGCTCGCCGTGGGGGTTGCAGAAGCCGATGAAGTCCGAGGGGATGAGCTGCGTGCCCTGGTGGAGCAGCTGGAAGAACGCGTGCTGCCCATTCGTTCCGGGCGCGCCCCAGTACACCGGGCCCGTGGGGACCCCGACCTTGGTTCCATCCAGGCGCACGGACTTGCCCAGCGACTCCATGGTCAGCTGTTGGAGGTAGTCCGGGAATTCGCGGAGGTCCTCGCTATAGGGCATCACTGCGTGGGATTGGGAATCCAGAAAGTCGCGGTACCACACACTCAGCAAACCCATCAGGGCTGGCGCGTTGGCGTGCATCGGGGCAGTGCGGAAGTGTTCGTCCACGTCGTGCAGGCCGGCCAGGAACTGGTCGAAGTCCTGCGGGCCGATTGCGGCCATGAGTGTGAGCCCGATGGCAGAATCCACCGAATAGCGGCCGCCCACCCAGTCCCAGAAGCCGAACATGTTCGCCGGGTCGATGCCGAACTCCGTCACGGCTTCGCGGTTGGTGGACACCGCGACGAAGTGCTTTTCGATGATGGCTTGCCGCTGCGCGCTCGTGTGCGCCGATACACCGCGGCGCTTCAGCTCGGTGAGGAGCCACTGCTTCGCCGCGCGCGCGTTGACCAGCGTCTCCTGGGTGCTGAAGGTCTTCGAACTGATGACGAAGAGGCAGGACTCTGGGTCCAGGGCATCCAGTGCGGCGCTGAGGTCGGCCGGATCCAGGTTGGAGACGAAGTAGGGCTCGATGCCTGCGGTCCGGTAGGGGCGTAGCGCGGCCGCCGCCATGGATGGTCCCAGGTCGGATCCCCCGATACCGATGTTGACGACCTGCTTGATGGTTCGCCCGGTGATACCCAACCATCGACCACCGCGCAGGTCGCGGCAGAAGTCTCGCATCCGACCGAGGACTTCGTGGACGTCTGCGGCGACGTCCACCCCGTCGACCTGGAAATTCTGGTCCACCGGGACGCGCAGCGCGGTGTGCAGGGCGGCACGGTTCTCGGTGGTGTTGACCGTAGCCCCGGCCATCATCGCGTCACGGTACTCCGGCAGCCCCATCGCCTCGCCCAGCTGAACCAGCAGTTCCATGATTCGAGCATCGGCGAGGTTTTTCGACAGGTCGATGTGCAGAGGCCCGGCCTGGATGGTCATGTCCTCGACTCGGGTAGCTTCCTGGTCGAAGATCTCTCGGAGCGTGGTGCCGACGAAGCTTTCCTTATAGTCCTGGAGTTCCTGCCACGGTGCGGTGCTGGTCACCCGCTGTGGGTTGGGTGGGATGCTCACTGCTTGAGTTCTCCTCGGAAGGCGCGTCGCCGGTGAATCTTGGACGTAATGCCACCCAGCCTAGTCGTCTTGGAGGCGGTCGCACGGTAGTGCCACAGCGTGCCCCGCGACATAGCTACCGGTGGAGCTGCGTGCCCGCCCAGTGGCCGGCGGTGACGCCCAGTGGCACAGTGGGGATATGGCTACTACGGCAGAAAACAACACAGCACAGAACACCTCGAACCCAGAATTCTTCGCCACCGTCACCGCCGGCCCGCGGGAGATCACCGTCCCGACGGGGCTGTTTATCAACGGCCAGTGGCGCCACGGCGCGGAACGGGAGACCCTCGGGGTCACGGACGCCGCGACCGGCCGGGAGTTTGTGCGTGTGGCATCCGCAACGGAAAGCGACGCCCGCGAGGCGATGGACCACGCTGCGAAGGCGCAGCCCGAATGGGAGAACACTAGCCCGCAGGAGCGTGCCGACCTGCTGCGCTCCCTGTATCAGCTGGTGCAGGACAGCGCCGACGACCTGGCTTACCTGCAGTCGCTGGAACTCGGTCGCTCCTTGCAGGACAGCCAGGGCGAGGTTGGCTACGGCGGGGGATTCTTCCGCTGGTACGCTTCCCGCGCTGAGGCGATCGCGGGGGAGTACCGCGTGTCCCCGGATGGCGGCAGTCGCATCATCACCCACCTCAAGCCCGTCGGTCCGGTTCTGGCGGTGACCCCGTGGAACTTCCCGCTAGCGATGATCACCCGCAAGTTCGCTCCGGCGCTGGCCGCTGGCTGCACCATGATCGTCAAGCCCGCACAGATGACCCCGCTGACCGCGCTCTACCTGGCTGAACTCTCCCGCCAGGCCGGCCTGCCGGACGGCGTGTTCCAGGTGCTGCCAACCAGCACCGCGTCGAATGTCTCCGCCATTTTGGACGACGACCGCCTGCGCAAGTTCACCTTCACCGGTTCCACCGGGGTAGGTCAGTCTCTCGCAGCGAAGGCCGCAGAGGGGACCATCCGCACCTCCCTGGAGCTGGGTGGCAACGCCCCGCTCGTTGTCCTCGAGCACGCGGACATGGACAAGGCCGTGAACGCTGCCATTGATGCGAAGATGCGGGGTGCGGGGCAGGTGTGCATCGCCGCCAACCGCATCCTGGTTCACGAGTCTCTCGCCGAGGAATTCACCGCCGCGGTGACCAAGCGGATCGGCGAGTTCGTGCTTGGCGCGGGCACTGATAGTGAGGCCACCGCAGGCCCAATGGTCAGTGCGGAGCAGCGCGACAAGGTCGCCGAGATGGTTGAAAAGGCCGCCGAACAGGGCGCGAAGGTGGAGATTGGCGGCTTTAAGTTGACCGAGGAGTCCCTGGCGGAGCACCCGGAGCTGAAGACCACCGGTGAGCTGGACACCAACGGTTTCTGGTACGCCCCGACCGTCCTGTCCGGCGTCACCCAGGACTTCGAGATCGCCAACCAGGAGATCTTCGGCCCCGTCATGACCATCCAGACCTTCGCCGATGAGGACGAAGCCCTGGCCAACGCCAATGCCACGAACTTCGGCCTGGCCGGGTACGTGGTCGGCGAGAAGCTACAGGAGACGATGGCCTTCGCCGAGAAGATGGAGGTCGGCATGGTGGCCGTCAACAAGGGCCTGCTCTCCGACCCGGCCGCGCCATTTGGTGGCGTGAAGCAGTCCGGCATCGGCCGCGAGGGCGGCTTCGAGGGCATCGAGGAGTACCTCGAAACCCAGTTCATCACCGTCTCTTACTAAGGGGCGGTCCTGGGAAGCCTCCCAAACAGTTAAGGACGCCACCGCCTCGTGCGGTAGCGTCCTTTTCTTCCTGTTTGCCCTAGTTCGGCGCTAGATATTCAGCGCGGCGATGACGTCCTCGTGCAGCAGCCCGTTGGTGGCCACCGCGGAACCGCCGTGCGGTCCCGGCTCGCCCTCGACATTCGTGAACGTGCCGCCGGCTTCCACCACGATCGGGACGAGTGCCGCGAGGTCCCAGAGGCTGACCTCCGGCTCCGCCGCGATATCCACGGAGCCCTCGGCGACCATCATGTAGGACCAGAAATCCCCGAATCCGCGCAGTCGCCAGGTCTGGTCGCTCAGTCCCACCAGCTGCTCCCGTAGGCCGCGATCCTGCCAGCCGGACAGGGAGCTGATGGAGAGGCTGGCATCGGCAATCTTGCCCACGCCCGACACACTCAGGCGGCGCGGCTGGGCAGAGGGGGTGGAGTCCTCGTCGAAAGTATTCGGCACGGAAAAGGAGCGCCACGCGCCAGCCCCCGGGGCGGCCCACCAGCGGCGGCACAGGGCGGGTGCGGAGACTAGACCCACCTTCGGCACGCCATCCTCCAGCAGGCTGATCAGGGTGGCCCACACGGGCACGCCGCGGACAAAGTTCTTCGTGCCATCGATCGGGTCGATGACCCACTGGCGGCCCTCGAAGTGCGCTTCGCCGCCGAACTCCTCGCCCAGCACGAAGTCATCCGGGCGGGAATCCGCCAGGATCTCGCGTAGGCGACGCTCGACGGCGGTGTCGGCGTCGGAAACGGGGGTGAGGTCGGGCTTGGATTCGATGCGGAGGTCCTCGGCCTCGAAACGGGCCATGGTGATCTCGTCCGCGGCGTTGGCCAGCTCGAAGGCAAGCGACAGGTCATCGGAGTATGTGGTGCTCATGCCCTGGATCTTAGCCTCAAAAACTAACTGCCGATGAGCGCAGTCTTAACGCTGGCCACGGCCGACTCGGTGCCGGCCACCGACCAGGTCTTGCCCGCGGCCTCGATCTGCTCGGCCACTCCACCGGCGCCCTCTACGAGAGCCCGGCCCGGCAGCCAGTCCCAGGCCGCCACGGAGTCTTGAATCCAGCAGCCGAGCTCCCCGGAGGCCACGCCGGCCATGTCCACGGAAGCTGAGCCGAGCATGCGGACGGTCGCGAAGTGGCCGGTCACCGCGATCCAGGCGTCCCTAACTTCTGGCACGGAAAACAGCGGCGGGTGCAGGTAGGTGCCGACCACGGTGCGCTCCGCGGGGGTGTTCTTGAACTCCGGGACCGGCTGGGCGTCGCGGGTGGTGGGGATCTCCGGGCCACCGAACCAGGTGTAGCCCATCGCGGGGCGGTGCACGGCGCCGAAGATGACCTTCTCCGGGTCATTCGGGTCGCCCTCCACCAGGGCCAGCGCGGAGCACCAGTAGTCCGAGCCGGTGGTGAAGTTATAGGTCCCGTCCACGGGGTCGATCACCCAGGTTCGTCCGCTGGCCCCTTCGCGCCGGGTGCCTTCCTCGCCAAGGACGCCGTCCTCCGGTCGGATCGTCGCCAGCGCGTCGGTGATGAACTTCTCGGCGGCGCGGTCCGCGGCGGTGACGACGTCGGAGATGGAGGTCTTCGTCTCCGTCTCGAGCCCGGAGGCGCGCATCCGCCACGCCAGGCGGGCGGCGTTGTACACCAGCGCCTGAGCGAGGTGGTTATCGGTGTCGTCGACGTGAGCGACGATGAAGGTCTTGATGATCGCGTTGAGCATCTCCTCCGGCACCGGGGAGTTGCCGGTGGAGGTGGACGTATTCTTTGCCTTAGCCATACATTCCATTGTGCACACAGCCGGGTAGACTTGCGCACTATGCAACCGGATGTGAGCTCTGACCTGAAAGACCTGGAAGGCACCCTGACCACCATCGAGCGGGTGTTGGACCTCGACGAGCTGGACTCGCGCGCCCGCGAACTGGAGGATCAAGCCGCAGACCCCTCACTGTGGGACAATCCGGACCACGCCCAGCAGGTCACCTCGGAGCTCTCCCGCGTGCAGGCCAAGCTGAAGAAGATCCGCGAGCTACGCCAGCGGCTGGAGGACCTCCCGGTGCTCTACAACATGGCTGAGGAGGAGGCCGCGGAGGATCCGGCGGCGGCCGAGGACGCCACGGCGATGGCGGAGGAGGAGCGCACGGCGCTGCGGGCCGCCATCGAATCCTTGGAGATCACCACCATGCTCTCCGGCGAATACGACCAGCGCGAGGCGCTGGTCAACATCCGCTCCGGCGCCGGTGGCGTGGATGCCGCGGACTGGGCGGAGATGCTGCTGCGCATGTACACCCGCTGGGCCGAGCAGCACGGCCACAAGGTGGATATCTACGACATCTCCTATGCGGAGGAGGCGGGTATTAAGTCCGCGACCTTCGTCATCCACGGTGATTACATGTACGGCACCCTCTCAGTCGAGCAGGGCGCCCACCGCCTGGTGCGCATCAGCCCCTTCGATAACCAGGGTCGCCGCCAGACCAGCTTCGCCGAGGTGGAGGTCCTGCCCGTCGTGGAGCAGACGGACTCCATCGAGGTGCCGGATTCGGACGTCCGCGTGGACGTCTACCGCTCCTCCGGTCCGGGCGGGCAGTCGGTGAACACCACGGATTCCGCGGTGCGCCTGACCCACATCCCGACCGGCATCGTCGTGACCTGTCAGAACGAAAAGTCCCAGATCCAGAACAAGGCCTCCGCCATGCGCGTGCTGCAGGCCAAGCTGCTGGAGAAGAAGCGCCAGGAGGAGAAGGCGGAAATGGATGCCCTCGGCGCGGGCGGCAACGCCTCCTGGGGCAACCAGATGCGCTCCTACGTGCTGCACCCGTACCAGATGGTCAAGGACCTGCGCACCGAGTACGAGGTCGGGGACCCGCAGAAGGTCCTCGACGGCGACCTCGACGGGCTCATTGAGGCCGGCATCCGCTGGCGCATGGCGCAGCAGCAGGAGGAGGACGCCTAAGGCGTCAGCCCGTGGATGTAGCCGAAGCGGTGCTCGGTGGTGGCGATGTTCTGCTCCAGCAGCATCGTCAGTAGCTCACGGTGGCCATCCGGTAGCACCGGCTGATCGAAGATCTTCGAATTCGAGTCGACCGCCGCCTCGTAGAAGGCATCCGGGCTCTCGCCCAGGGAGCGGATGCGGGAGTTCGCGGCCTTCGAGATCTCCGCGGCGAACACCAGGTCGCTGGCGATCCGGAAGCTCTTGCCCAGCTCACCGAACTGCGCTGCCACCTCCTCGGACGCCGAGACGTCCAGCTCCGTGCCGGTGACCGCCGCCCCCAGCTGGAGGCGCAAGACGTCGCGTGCCTTGGCGCCGGCGTTAACGCGGACGCGTAGCGGTTCCAGCAGCGGCTTGTAGCGGAAGACGTTGGACTCCACGACCATCGCCGACTTGTCGTGCTCGACGCCGAACTCGATGGCCATCGCGTGGGCGTCGGACTCCGCTGCCAGACGGAGCCACTCGTGATCCACGTCCTCCAGAACCGGGGAGCCGAGCCCGCGGAACTCTCGCAGCAGCTGGGTGATGCGGGGCTCGACCGTCCCGGAGGTCAGCTCCTCGATATTGCCCTCGGTCCATACGCCCTGCTGGGCGACGTAGTTCGGGCCGCCGGCCTTCGCCCCGGAGCCGATGGAAGAACCCTTCCACCCACCGAAGGACTGGCGCTGCACGATTGCACCGGTGATGCCGCGCTCCACGTAGGCATTGCCCACCTCGACCCGCTCGCGCCAATAGGCGGTCTCGTCGCGGTCGATGGTGTGGATGCCACCGGTCAGAGCGAAGCCGGTGGAGTTCTGCCACTCGATCGCCTCGTCCAGGTCCTTGGCATGCATGATGCCCGTGACCGGGCCGAAGGCCTCGTTCTTGTGGTACCAGCTGCCCGGCTGCACGTTATCGCGAATGCCCGGGCTCCACAGGGTCCCGGTCTCGTCCAGCTGCTTCGGCTTGACCAGCCACTTCTCGCCCTTATCCAGCTTGCGCAGTGCCCGGTCCAGCTTCTCGCCGGGTGCCTCGATGATGCCGTTCATGTACGTGGAGATGTCGGTGCCACGACCCACCTTGATGGACTCCACGGCATCCACCAGCTGGTTCATGAAGCGCTCGTTCTTGGACATCGAGCCCACGGTGATGATCAGGGAGGCTGCGGAGCACTTCTGACCCGCGTTGCCGAAGGCGGATTGGTAAATATCCTCCACCGCCAGATCTGGGTCCGCGGCCGGGGTGACGATGATGGCGTTCTTGCCGGAGGTCTCCGCGTTGAGAACCTTGCGCGGGTCCCAGCTGCGGAACAACTGCGCGGTCTCCGAGGCTCCCGTGAGGATCACGGACTCCACGTCCGGGTGGCTGATCAGGCGCTTGCCGGCCTCGTCCTCGTCGGCGTTGACCAACTGGAGCAGGTCCTCGCCGACACCGGCCTCGCGCATGGCCTCGACGAAGACCTCGGCGATGCGCAGCACCTGGGGCGCGGGCTTGAGGATCACGGCGGCACCAGCAGCCAGCGCGGCCGTCACACCACCCACCGGGATCGCCACGGGGAAGTTCCACGGCGGGGTGACCACGACGACCTTGTACGGGGTGAAGTTCGAACCGCGGTGCCGGTCGAGCTGGCGGGCGGATTCCGCGTAGTAGTGCGCCATGTCGATGGCCTCGGAGATCTCCGGGTCGGACTCCGCGATCGTCTTATCGGCCTCGAAGGCCGCGGCGGAGATCAGGCGGCCACGGTAGTTCGCCAGGGAATCGGCGACCTTGTCCAGCAGCTCGGCACGCTCCGCGCCGGTCTTCTGCCCCCACGCCCCCTCGTGGGTCTCAACGGCGCGCTGCACGACCTTGTCGATCTCCGCCGGGTCGGTGACCAGCGGAGACTGTGCCGGACCGGGGTCTGCCTCCGGGGTGAGCAGGCTGCGGGCCCACTCGCGGTTCTGCGCCAGAGCGGGATCGGTGTCCGGCTCATTGAGGAAGTTGCCCGGGATGGAGCCGCCCGTGGCACCAACCTTGTCCCTGGCCTCCTGGATGCGGTCCTGGGTGCGGCGCGGCCCGTGATAGGTCGCCCAGCGGTCGGCGACGGCGTCCCGGAAGCGCTGCTCCTGGTTTTCCATCGGCGTCAGGCCGGTGTCGTCGTCCTCTTCGGGGGTGAACAGTGCGTAGAGGAAGTTCTGCTTCGCACCGTTTTCCTCCAGGCGGCGGACCAGGTAGGAGACGGCGACGTCGAAGTCCTCCTTGCGGACGACGGGCGTGTAGCGGATCAGGTTGCCGGTCTTCTTCTGCACCTCGCTGGCCTGGGCGGGGGCCATGCCTTGCAGCATCTCGATGTCCAGCTGTTCGGCCACGCCCCGCTGTTCGGCGAGCTTGTGGGCGAGCGCCACGTGATAGACGTTGTGGCTGGCCACGCCGATGCGGATAGCCTCTGCGTTCTCGGGGTTCAGCACCCAGTCGATCAGGCGCAGGTAGTTGGCGTCGACCTCCGCCTTCGTCAGATAAGGGGTCTGCGGCCAGTTGTGCATCTCCGCATCCACCCGCTCCATGGAGAGGTTCGCGCCCTTGACCAGGCGCACCTTGATCTTCGCGCCACCCTGCGCCACGCGCTGCTTCGCGAATTCAGTCAGTCGCTGGAGCGCGTCGAAGGAGTCCGGCAGGTAGGCCTGCAGGACGATCCCGACCTCCAGGTCGAGGAACTCCTCCTCGGCGAAAAGTTCGGTGAATAGCTCCAGCGTGAGGTCGAGGTCCTCGTAAGCCTCCATGTCGAGGTTGACGAAAGTGGGCTTGCTGGACCGTCCCTGGCCCGCGCGCTTAGCCTCCCGGTACAGCGGACGCAGGCGGTCCTTCAGCCGGTCGACGGAGCCGCGGAAGTCCCAGTGGTTGAGCTGGGAGACTACGGAACTGGCCTTGACGGAGACGTACTCCACCTTCGGGTTCCGGATCAGGTCGATAGTCTGCTGCAGGCGTCGCTTGGCTTCCGCCTCGCCGAGGACGGCCTCGCCCAGCAGGTTGAGGTTGAGGGTGAATCCCTTCTCCCGGGCGTCGTCGAGCATCGCGTCCAGCGTCTCGGAACCGGCGTCCAACACCAGGTGGCCGACGGTGGAGCGCAGGTACTTTCGCGCGATGGGCATCACGACGTTCGGCAGGATCGGGGCTGCGATGGAGCCCGCCGTGACGAGGATCGTGTCGATTAGGCCGAGGAATTCGGGGGCCGGGTCGGTGCGCTTGAGAGGGGAAGCGATCTTCGCGAACTCTTCGGCGGCGACCTTATTGTCCTCCGGCCGGGCTACGCGGTCGACGAAGCTGAAGGTGAACTCCACGCCGTGTGGGTCGTGGACCATGTCGGCCAGCTGCTTCGTGGCTGGGGCGGTTTCCTTGACCTCCAGCCACTTATCGGCCTGTTCGATGGCGACGTCGACGAGACCCTCCATGTCCTGGTTCGGCGCGAGGTCCTGGTGCGCGGTGTTCTTGCTGTTCTCCGTGTGGGAAGTCATGGTCGCTGTCTCTCTGTGTGTGTGAGGGGTCCCCGTCGTGGCTTGGTTCCACTGCAGTTTTTTGGGGAGCCAAAAGAAGGCCTCGAACGGGCAGGTCAAGAGGGGGGACCGGCTGCCGGGGCAGGGGCGGTCTTAGACAGTGAGAACGGGCGGGCGGTCACCGGGGCGGCGGCGACGATCGCGGGACAGCGCGCGCAGCCGGGTTTGAGTGACCCGGCTCAACGCACCGCGGTACTGGGGGCGGTATCGGGCGATGTGCCCGGTGTCGCACCCCGCGGGGGAAGCCGTGTCATTCCACATGACCCAAATCTACGCCCTTTTCGGGGTTGTTTCAGCAAGTGAAATAAAAACCGCGCACTTCCCAGGTGCGGGGGAGTGCGCGGTGTGAGGAGCGTGCCCGGCCGGCAGGCTATCCGGCGGGTAGCTGCGCTTAGGCCGGGTAGTCCATCGGGGTGCCCGGACCCAGCGGGATGCCGAGCAGCCACCAGGCGACAAAGAAGAGGAACCAGCCAATGAGCATCGCCACCGCATAGGGCAGCGCGAGCGACATCAGCGTGCCGATGCCCGAGCGCGAGTAGTAACGCTGTAGGAAGGTCAGCGCCAGCGCGAAGTAGGGGCTCATCGGGGTGATGATGTTCGACGGTGAATCACCCATGCGGAAGAGCATCTGGGTGACCTCCGGGGCGTAGCCCAGGTACATGAACATCGGCACCACGATCGGGGCCATCAGCGCCCACTGCGCGGATCCCGAGGTGATCAGCAGGTTGAGGGCCGCGACCAGCAGGACGAAGAGGGCAAAGAGCAGCAGCGGGGGCAGGTCCGCCTTCTGCAGGATCTCCGCGCCGGTGATCGCGGTCCAGGAGCCCAGGTTGGACTCGGTGAACCACGCCAGGAACTGGGCGACGGCGAAGAAGAGCACCATCATCGGCAGCAGCGTCTTCAGTCCGCGGGCCATCCACTCCGGCACCTGGTGCCACTTTGTCAGGGTTTTGGCGACCAGGCCGTAGACCACACCGAGCAGGAAGAAGCCGACGGCGATGGGGACACCGACGTCCGTAATAAGGGGGCTTTCCATTACCGCGCCGCCCTCGCCCTGCAGCGGGGAACCCGGGACAAACAGGGCGGCGAAGTACGCGGCGAAGAAGACGACGGCGGCGACGCCGGTCCACTTCAGGGCGCGGACCTCCTTCTCGCTGAGGGCGAGGTCCGCCTCGAGCTCGTCCTTCGTCATGTCCTTGGCGTCCTTATCGAGGGCCTCGCTGCCCTCGGAGTCGACGTGCTCGGCGTTACCAAAGGTCAGCTCCTCGTAGTTGATCCGGTCGTGGTCGACCAGCTCGAGGGCCTTCTTGTTGATGTAGAGCTCCGTGACCGCGGTGATGATCAGCGCGAGGACGACCGCGGAGGCCATGACGAAGAAGTAATTAGCCAGCGGGGAGACCACGTACTCGGCGTCCGCGATGTTGGCGGCCGAGGTGGAGATACCTGCGAGCAGCACGTCCGTGATGTTCAACACCAGCGAGGAGTTGAAGCCCGCCGAGGAGGCGGCGAAGGCGACCATCGCGCCGACGATGGGGGAGCGGCCCATTGCGCGGAAGCTCATCGCACCGATGGGGATGAGGATGACGTAGACGGCGTCAGAGGCGACGGAGCCGGTCACACCAGCCAGTGCGACGACGAAAGTGAGGCTCTTCGGGCCCACCTTGCTCACCACCGCGCGCACCGTCGATGCGATCAGGCCGGAGTGCTCCGCGATGGCCACGCCAAGCATGACGGTGATGATGAGCCCGAGCGGCGGGAAGCTCGTGTAGTTTTCGACCGCGTTGGAGACGATGGAAGACAAGCCCTCGGGGGAGAGCATGTTTTTCACGGCCACCATTTCGCCGGATTCGGGATCCTTCGCGCTCAGCCCGGCCAGCGAACCCAGCCAGGAACTGACGAGGACCAGCCCGCCGATGATGACGAAGAGCCAGAACGGCTCGGGGAGTTTATTACCAACGCGCTCCACCCAACCGAGGAAACCGCCGACCTTCTCGGGTGCGTGTTCCGCGTGGTGTTCTTCGCTGCGGTCGGTTTTCTGGTCGCTGTGCTTGTTTGCTGTCTTCTCGGCAGTCACACGCTTCCCTTCTGTAACAGTTTCACCTTTGGTTCGCTAAGGTTGGAGCCGTGATCACTTTCGATAACGTTTCCAAGAGCTACCGGACCTCAACCCGGCCTGCGCTCCAGAATATTTCCGCAGAGATCGAAAAGGGCGAGTTTGTCTTTCTTATTGGCCCCTCTGGCTCCGGAAAGTCCACTTTCCTGCAGCTCGTGGTCCGTGAAGAGGTGCTGGACTCCGGCGACCTGCATGTCGCCGGTTTCCACGTCAACGCACTGAAGGATAAGGAAGTCCCGAAGCTGCGCCAGCGCATCGGGTACGTCTTCCAGGACTTCCGCCTGCTCCAGAAGAAGACGGTCTTCGAAAACGTCGCATTCGCCCTTGAGGTGATCGGCAAGAAGCGTCCGGACATCGAGAAGCTGGTGCCGGCCGCCCTTGAAACGGTGGGCCTGCAGGGCAAGGAGAACCGCTTCCCGCACGAACTTTCCGGCGGCGAGCAGCAGCGCGTGGCCATCGCCCGCGCCTCCGTCAACCGCCCACTCGTCCTGCTTGCCGACGAGCCGACCGGCAACCTCGACCCGGATACCTCCGCCGAGATCATGAACCTGCTCAACCGCATCAACCAGCAGGGCACCACCGTCGTTATGTCCACCCACGACGACGTCGCCGTCGACTCCATGCGCAAGCGCGTCATCGAACTGCACAACGGCGAGCTCGTGCGTGACGACGCCCGCGGTATGTACGGCGTCGGCCACTAAGCCGGGGCAACGAGGAAGGTTAAATAAGTATGCGAAGTAACTTCATCACCCGCGAGGCCTTCGGTGGGCTGACCCGCAATGCCACCATGACGATCGCGATGATCATCACCACCGCGATCTCGCTGGCGCTGCTGGCCACCGGTTTCCTCATGACCACGATGACCGAGCGCACCAAGGACATTTACATCGACCGCATCGAGGTCATGGTGCAGCTCAAGGACGAGGTCTCTGCCGAGGACCCGGAATGCGCGAAGCCGGACTGCGCCAAGCTCCGCGAGCAGCTGGAAGGCGACGAGGGTATCAAGTCCGTCGCCTTCCGCAATAAGCAGCAGTCCTACGACCGTTTCGTGGAACTGTTCCAGGACTCCGACCCTCGCCTGGTTGAGCAGACCAGCAAGGACGCCTTCCCGGCGGCCTTCCACGTCCGTTTGGAGGACCCGACCGACACCGCACCGATCGACGCGGTGCGCGATAACCCGGTGGTTCAGGACGTCGTCGACCAGGGCGAGGACCTGCAGGCGGCGACCCGCAACCTGGACTCCATCCGTAACGCGGCGTTCTTCGTCGCCGCTGTGCAGGCGGTGGCCGCGATCTTCCTGATCGTGAACATGGTGCAGATCGCGGCGTACTCGCGCCGGGAGGAAATCAGCATCATGCGCATGGTGGGTGCCTCCCGCTGGTACACCCAGGCACCGTTCGTGCTGGAGGCCATCATCGGTGCGGTCATCGGTGCGGTTATCGCGGTGGGCGGAATGCTCGCCGGCAAGGCGCTGGTCGTGGACAAGGCGCTGGACTCGGTCTACCGGGCCAACCTCGTCGCGAAGATCACCACCGCCGATATCTGGCTGATGGCTCCGATCCTGGTGATCATTGGTGCCGCAGTGGCTGCAATTACCGCGCAGATCACGCTGCGCTGGTATGTCAAGAACTAGCCTTTTGCGTGACAGGGTCAGCCGATGGGGTTTCGGCTGGCCTTTGCTCCTTCCTCTGAGCCGGCCAGGTTCGGCCTTAGCTCGACTGCTTTGCTCGCAGCGCGACTGGTAACGTGTGAGCAATCATGGCTAAGAAGAGCACCCCGGTGAATTCCGGGAGATCGAAGGGGAAGAAGGCCTCCGAACCACGTGGCGGGGGCCCGGCCGTCATTGCTACCAACCGCAAGGCGCGCCACGATTACCACATCCTCGATACCTACGAATGCGGGGTGGTGCTCGTGGGTACAGAGGTCAAGGCCCTGCGGGAGGGCAAGGCCAGCCTGGTGGATGCCTATGCCACCATCGACGCCGGCGAAGTCTGGCTGCGGGGGTTGCACATCCCGGAGTACTCCCGCGGCAACTATTGGAACCACACGCCACGGCGTGTGCGCAAGTTGCTGCTGCACCGCCGGGAGATCGACTCGTTGATGGGTAAGGTCCGCGACGGCAACCACACGTTGGTGCCGCTGCAGCTGTACTTCGTGGACGGCAAGCTCAAGTGCGAGTTGGCCCTGGCCCGCGGTAAGCAGGACTACGACAAGCGCCAGGACATCAAGCGCCGCACCGAGGAGCGCGAGGTGGTCCGCGAGCTGGGCCGCAAGATTAAGGGGATGAAGGGCTAGGCGGCCCCCGGCGCCGAGACGAAAGGTGGAAGCGCGGTGGAGCACTGGCGGCTTACTCACCCGAGCCTGGGGTTGATCGAGGTGTGCGTCGGTCAACCGGCCGAGCTCCGGCGTGTTGACCCGGGGTTTCCGCTGCCCAAGAAGGACGATGCTGACCCTGGTGCGGCAGCCAGCTCCGACGGCTTCGTCGAGCTTGAGGCGCCAGACGGCGGGGCAAAGGTCGAGGTGGGGGAATCGCCTGCGCCGCGGCCGGCTGAGCAGCAGGCCGAGGCAGGCACCGAGGGGGAGAAGGAAAGCTCTGATGATGGGGCACAGGGAAAGATCGCCGAGAAGTTGGAGGCGTTCCTCGAGTATGAGGCACCTCCGGTGGTCGTGCTCCAGCACGGTGTGCCCGTCTATCGGGAGCGTAGCCTGAGTCAGCGCAAGGTTCGGCTGACGCCGGCGGGGAGAGCCCCCAAACAGATGGACGACGGCGAGTTCTCCGATGTTCTGGACCCGGGGGTATCCGCGGCCCCTGCAATGCTGAAGTTGGATACCGCAGCTTTCGACCGGAACCTCATCCAGGTCGAGGTGAAAACCAAGGATTCCTTCATCTTTTTCGACCCGCCGGCGGGCACTCCAGCTGCGAAGCGTGCCGCGAAGATGGAGGCCTCGCCCGTTCGGCGCTGGCTCTATCCGCTGCTCGGCGGGCTCGGGAAGAGTGGTTGGGCGATTTTCGCCTTTCTTGTTATGCCGCTCCTTGGCAAGCTCATCGCCGCGCTGCTGGCTCCGATCATCGAGTTTCTGAAACGGCTGATTCCGGATATTGATTGGCCGGAGATTCCGTGGCCGCAGATACGGCTCCCGAAGATCCCGTGGCCGGATATTAACTGGCCCACGATCCCGTGGCCGCAGATCAACCTGCCCAGCCTGCCAGAGTTGCCGGACTGGCTCGTATGGCTTCTGAACCACCCGAAGTTCTGGCTGCCGATCGTGGTGGGCATTGTCGTAGGAATCATCGCGGTACGCAACGCGTGGCGGTCGCAGAAGGAAAAGCTGCACTGGCAGCGGCAAAAGATGGCAACGGCATTGAATGCGCTTTACGAAAAGCGAAAAATGCAGTAGTCTGAACCATCCTGCTGAGACGCAACTTCCGCAGCAGGCTTGTATGGGGCCGACATGGTTTCGACTTCGTGCATTGAGCTAGGGGAAGCGTGCCGGTGAAGGCAGATGACCACCGTAAGCGTCGCTGCGATTTCTAAGCGCCGAGAACACTCAGCGCGACTACGCCCTCGCTGCCTAATTCAGCGACCGCGTGTCTGTCGGCCTAAGCTAGCCTCTGGCTTAGCACCCGGCATCGTTTAAAGAGGCTTGCTGTGCAGCTAGGTCACTCGAGCTGCACGGGACACTTGAGAGTGACTGGGCTCATCATCCGGGCTGGTTCGCGTGACCCGGAGAGCCGAGCAGAGATGACAGCGAACTGCGCACGGAGAAGCCCTGGCGAAGTCGCGAAGGACGCGGGTTCAATTCCCGCCGGCTCCACGTTTGGCTAACCCCTGGTCATAGCTGACCAGGGGTTTTGCCATTCCTGTGCGGCTAGAGAGGCAAATACTCTGGAGTGCTCTGTATCGTACTTCGGAGCTGCGGGGCAGCCCGTCCTCAGTCCAAGGGGCCGTAGCCTTCGGGCTTGACCACGCGCGGCCAGCCAATTCCAGACTTGGAGATGGTGAATGGCTCGGAGTGGAGAATCTTCCCTTCTTCGTCGAAGAAGGGCCCGGTCACGGGGTAGGAGGGGCTGTAATACTGCCCATCTTCCGGGTCGTTTCACGTTGCGACTGATTTGAGGCGCCCATTGGGATAAAACTCGCAGCCGTAGACGAGTCCCCGGCGCTGGAACGTCCCAACCTTCTTTGGGGTGCCGTCCTTGTAATATTTGATGCCGTAGCCCTCGCGGTATACGTGCCCCGTTTGTGGATCGGTGGTCGTTCCACCGAAATATTTGAGCTCGCCGCTGTCGTAAAAGATCTCGCCGCGCATTTCTTCTCCTTGATGCTGGTCGGTTGGAAGACAACATAAAAAGAAGACTCATCGTTCAAGCTTGAGCACCTTGCGCCTCGGCAGGTTGCTGAAGGGTCATCGAGCTTGTCTCTCGCCTTCTCTTTATGAATAGCTCCAGGCTAGCAGCCGGCGGTCGCTTCAGTGCTGCCTGGTGAGGTCACTGGACGGTACACCCATGGTGGGTGATGCTGCGGTAGGTCACAGTTTCGCCCAGCGAGCCGCCGAGCGGGGAAGAACGGGTGAGTTGCCGTTCAGGGCTCTGGGGTGCTGTGAGTAAGTTCTTGGGGTATTCCTAAAAGAAGCTGCCTGAGATTAGGGCGAGCGTGATGTTTCCGCAAGCATGCATAAATGGTGATTTATCACCACTGTTACTGGGGTCACTTTTTAGAGAATATGCTTTTTCGTGATCGGGCTCGGTCGTTTGAGGGGATATTCTCTGAAGTATTGTCTGACCTGCCGAATTATCCTGCTTTTCTGGCTTATGTGATGTTATTGCGTTTTCTAGCCCTCACTAAAGTGACGGGCTACACATTATGCTCGTCTTGTTTTTATGGTAATTAGTCGACTTTATTTTCCGTGTTATTCTCGGCTCCTCGAGGGTGCATTTCACTCGATTGTTGTGCGATTCATAAGAGTTTGTGAACTTTCATTCGCTCCACATAGGCCCTGCGGTTAGTGGGCGAGTGGAAGCCGATCCCTCGTCGAGCTGAAAGAAACGTCACCATGATTTGGGTTCACCTACTGATCGTCCTCGCAGTCATCGTGCTCGGCGCGAGGTACGGGTCCATCGCGATCGGTGCCGCCGGTGGCCTCCGGGTGATCGCCCTGGCGATCGCCGGTGCGCCGGTGACTGGCGACGATATTCCCTTTGATGTCATCGGCATCATCATGTCCGTCATCGCTGCCATCGCCGCGATGCAGGCTGCCGGTGGCATGGATTGGCTCGTCGCGCAGACCGATAAGCTGCTGCGGAAGCAGCCGAAGCGCACCACCCTTTTTGCTCCGATGGTCACCTATTTCCTGACTATTTTCGCGGGCACCGGGCACACCGCCTTCGCGGCTTTGCCGGTGGTCACGGAGGTCGCCAAGGAAAACCAGATTCGCCCAACGCGGCCGCTGTCCATCGCGGTCGTTGCCTCGCAGATGGCTATCACCGCCAGCCCGATTTCAGCGGCCGTGGTGTTCCTCGCCTCGATCCTGGAACCGATGGGGGTGGGGTGCCTGACCCTGCTCGGGATCGCGATTCCCTCGACTTTCCTTGCGGTCATTATCACCAGCTTCGTTGCTAACTGGCTCGGTACTCCGCTTTCGGAGGATCCCGTCTATCTGGAGCGCAAGGAGAAGGGCCAGGTGAAGTTTCGGGGAAAGGTGCAGTACACCGAGAAGCCCGGCGCAAAAGCGTCGGTGTTGATCTTCCTGCTCGCTATCGTCGCAGTGGTCAGCTACGCGGCGTTGATCTCGGATAACCTGCAGGTTATTGCCGATCCGACCCTGCCGCGCACCGAGGCGATCATGTCGATCATGCTTGCCGCGGCGATGGCTATCACCGTGTTCTGTCGTGTCGAACCGGGAAGGATTCTGGAGATGGCCACCTTCCGCTCGGGGGTGTCTGCTTGCGTGTGTGTCCTTGGTGTGGCCTGGTTGGGGACGACCTTCGTGAACGCGCATATCGACGAGATCACGGATGTGGCCGGGGCAACCCTCAGTACCAAGCCGTGGCTGCTCGCCGTGGTTCTCTTCTTCGCTGCGACCCTGCTGTACTCGCAGGCCGCGACGGCAAAGGCGCTGATGCCCACGGCATTGGCGCTTGGGGTTGGCCCGGTTGCGGCGATCGCAGCTTTCCCGGCCGTGTCCGCGCTCTTCGTGCTGCCGACCTACCCGACCCTGCTCGCGGCGGTTGAGATGGATGACACCGGCTCGACGCGTGTGGGCAAGGCGGTCTTCAACCATCCGTTCATGATTCCGGGTGTGGTGAACATTGCGATTGCGGTGGCTTTTGGATTCCTTTTTGGGTCTTTGTTGATTTAGTTCGGCGTTGCCACTGAGGCCAAAAGTCGCCCTGATTCACTGTTGATTCCCGATATGGTTTCGGAGGGAAAGGGAGAATTTTGTTAGCGTGGTTTTATGACTAACACCGCTAAGAGCAATGTTCTGAAGTCGCTGACCGCTGCCGTCGCTGCCCCAGCTCTACTGCTGGGTGTGGCGGCCTGTGGTGATTCTGGCGAAGAGACGGTCAACAACGCCACCGAGCAGGCGGGCGACGCCGCTAGCTCCGCGACCGAGAAGGTCGGCGACGCGGTGGATTCCGCGAAGGCGGACGAGTCCACGTCCACGACGGATGCCGCGGATGAGAACTCTGACCTGAGCCAGCCGGAGATCCAGCTGGACGGCAAGCCTGTCGACGGCGAGTTTGCTCCCGTGAAGGTCAAGCGCACCACGGACGATGGCCAGCAGGAGCTGAAGTACGAGGCTGGCGATGGTGCTACCGAGCTCGAGGTCGAGATCATCGAGGGAGATAGCCCGGCCCTCGACGAGCTCAGCCTCAATGTCGACGGCAAGGAGTGGGAGACCTCCGACCAGCAGGAGCGCGACGCCAAGGTCGTGAATACCGGTGACCGCTACGTCGTCAGCACCGAGGTCCACGAGGACGATAACGAGCAGAACACCGCGTCCGTGAAGGTCACTTTCGACGCTAAGCAGTAGATCGAATACCTCTCCCAAGCAGCGCATCTTTCAGTAGAGGCGAGGTAGGGGAGAAGCAATCGGCAATGCCAAAGGTCGGCCCCACCGGGATGGCGGGGCCGACCTTTTTGTCATTGCTGGCCGCGGTGCCACGCGGCCAGCTGGGAATTAGTGGCTAGGCCTTACTTGGCGCTCTGCGCCTCGTGGGGAATGTCGATGGCCTTGTGCGGGTCCGTACGCCACGGGTTACCGGAATCGATGAGGAACTGCTTCACCTGCTCCGGCGTGGCCCGCAGGGTGGGGTCGAAGTCCAGGTACGCCTTCGTCTCACGAGCGATGAGGCCAGAGAGAATCAGCAGACCGACCAGGTTCGGCAGAGCCATCAAACCATTAGCGAGGTCAGCGAAGGTCCACGCCAGCTCAAGTTCGGTCGTCGCACCGACCACGACCACACAGGTAAAGAGCATGCGGTAGATGGGGGACGCCCAGTCGCCGAAGACGCGCTGTGCATTGCGCTCACCGTAATAGGACCAGCCCAGCAGGGTGGAGAAAGCGAAGAAGACCACCGAGACCGAGACGATCATTCCGCCCCAGTCGGAACCCAGGCCGGCGGAGTAGGCCCGTGCAGTCATCACGCCCGCTTGGTCGGAGCCGAGATCCCACACGCCTGTCGTCACGATAACGAGGCCGGTCATGGTGACAACGATGATGGTGTCGATGAAGGTCTGGGTCATGGAAACGAGGCCCTGGCGCACCGGGTGGGAGGTCTTCGCCGCCGCGGCTGCGACAGCGGCGGAGCCCATGCCGGACTCGTTGGAGAAGATGCCTCGTGCGAAACCCATCTGCATCACGATGATGATGGAGGAGCCGATGAACCCGCCCACCGCAGAGGTGCCGGTGAAGGCATCGCTGAAGATCATTCCGAATGCGGCCGGGATCTCAGCGGCGTGCTTAATGAGCACGATGATGCCGCCGCCCAGATAGATCACGATCATCATTGGCACGAAACCGGCGGTCACCGTACCGATGGACTTGATGCCGCCCATCAACACCGCGCCGACACCGACGAAGAGGAAGACCGCGGTCAGGCGTGGGTCAATGTCGAAGGTATCCTTCAAACCCTCGGCCACAGCGTTGGCCTGGGTGAGGTTACCGATGCCGAAGGACGCGATGACCGCGGCGATCGCGAAGAACCAGGCCAGGAATTTACCGAGCCCGCCCTTGATGCCGTGCTCCAGGTAGCGCTGTGGGCCACCGGAGATGTTGCCCTTGGCATCCGTGGTGCGGAAACGAACGCCCAGGAAGGCCTCGGCGTACTTGGATGCCATACCGACTAGGCCGGTGACCCACATCCAGAACAGCGCGCCGGGGCCACCGATGGATAGCGCGGTCGCGACACCGACGATATTGCCCACGCCGACGGTCGCGGCTAGCGCGGTGGTCAGGGCCTGGTACTGCGAAATATCGCCCTCGCCGCCCTCGTCGTCCCGGTCCAGCAGGCCATGCCGGAGCGCGGCGCCGAGCTTGCGGAACTGGACGCCACGCAGGCGGATCGTGAGCACCAGACCGGTACCGAAGAGGAGTGGGATGAGTAGCCAGGGTCCCCACACGAAGCCCGAGATTGTGCCCAGCACATCGTTCAACTGTGAGGCAAAAGTTTGTTCTTCCATGGTCTAAACATACGTCGGTGAGCTACATCACTTGCCGGAAGGTCAAAAATTCCTGTCAATAACATGTACGTCGCTGCGGCGAATTGAACGCGACGCGAAGCTGTGGGAACTCTGGCAGCTTATGCCGGTGGGTAACAGCTTCCTGTCAACCTGGGGTTTTGGGGTCTCCCAAGTGGATTTTGTGACTTTAAGATCACTAGGGTTAGCCACGATAGGCCGGGAACCGGCCGTCCATTTGGGCGCCCCCGCACCCGGCGAATGGCGCGCATGTGAAGGTCCGAAAGGAAGTTTTAGTGAGCCAGAAGATCAAGGCCCCCGATCAAAAGGGTGGCAGCGGTTTCATGTGGACGATCGTCGCGGTCCTGGTGATCGCGGCTGTTGTTATCGGCATCGTCGTCACCCGCAGCGGGTCGAAGGAGGACATCGCGGCGAACATGCCGCAGGAGGACGTCAACTTCACCGTCACCGCGAAGGACAACGTAGTCGAGCTGGCTTCGAAGAACGTCGATAAGGACGCCCCCGTCGCCGACA
Organism: Corynebacterium urealyticum; assembly: GCA_020741275.1. Taxonomy (GTDB): domain Bacteria; phylum Actinomycetota; class Actinomycetes; order Mycobacteriales; family Mycobacteriaceae; genus Corynebacterium; species Corynebacterium urealyticum_A. The sequence goes on along the minus strand of DYZK01000078.1, from coordinate 7,194 downwards.
TTTACGAGGACTTCTCCTGTCCGCACTGTTCCCACTTGGTGGAAGCAGACCATCAGGACGTCAAGCAGGCCGTCTCCAATGGCAAGCTCAAGGTTCGTTTTAATTTCCTGAACTTCCTGGATGACGGCCGTCGTGGTCCGTCGACCCGTGGTGCTGCGGTGGCATACGCCATCGCTGAGACCGGCAACGTCAAGGCATTCTGGAACTTCCACAACTACACCATGCTCGAGCAGGAGACCGTCGCACGAACCTGGGATTACGAGGACCTGGCGCAGGCCGCTTCGGCATATGACCTGGACGAGTCGCTGATCGAGAAGATCAAGAACGGCGAGCTGGAGGATAAGGGCGTTGAGGTTGGCGAGGCCAACGCGAAGGTCCTGAAGAAGAAGGTTGGCCAGGTGTCCTCGCCGATCGTCCTGGTGGATGACCAGAAGCTCGAGATTAAGACTGGCAAGGACGGGATGCCGCAGTCCTGGGTTCCGGACGTGGTGAAGAACTAAATAAGCACAGCGTGGAGGCCGTTTTCGCGGCCCCCACCGCCACCGATTTGGTGGGTTGTGTTCCGGTGGGGTATCTTTAAATCCGCACCAAGGGGCTATGGCGCAGTTGGTAGCGCACCACACTGGCAGTGTGGGGGTCAGGGGTTCGAATCCCCTTAGCTCCACAGGAGAGAAAACCTCCGGTCTTATCGACCGGAGGTTTTTTCGTGTTTAGTTGGGGGCTTGCCCGCTGGCATGCAATACCCGCTGGGGGCGGGCACGCCGGCGAGCCTGGCTGCCGGCGCTATCATGCGACGGCACGCCGCCCGAAAGATGGGGTGCTACTGGTAGTCGCGGAGCACCTGGAAAGCCCGGCGGATGAGCTCACGGCCCTTCTCGGGATCGCGAGGCGCTGGCAGCTCCAGGTATTCCCTGACAGCTGTCGCGCTGGCGACGGTGTAGGCGCCAATCAGAACCTGTGCATCAAAATGCGTTGCTCCAGGAATTCTGTTCTTGAGGGCCTTCACCATGGAGGAAGAAATCTCCGTGACGGTTTCTTCGCTGGGTGGGCGGCGCGAACGAGAGCTAGCGTGGCTGCCCAGCAGTACCAGTGTGGACGCGGAGTAGAGCTCTACGCCGTCGTCATTCAACGCGTCAGAGACGATCGCTTCCATCGCTTGGGCCGCTGTCCATTCTTCAGGAAGCGCATTGATCTGGTCACTGATCTTGTCGAAGGTCTGGCGGAGGAACTCGAAAATCGCCTCATCGGTATCTGCGAAGTAATTGTGGAAGGTGCGAACTGAAATATCAGCTCGATCCGAAATCTGTGCGACGGTCGGCATCCTGTCCGGGTGCTCCAGCATCAGTTGAACCGTCGCCTCGGAGATTGACCGCCGTGTCGCGGCCTTCTTTACTTCCCGGTAATCCATGGCTTATACCGTAGCCTTCACCTGCGCCTGGGAGTGCGATCGATGGAGCTTCTCACCCTCGATGTCTAGGTTCGGCAGGATCTTGTCTAGCCAGCCTGGGATCGACCATGCGCGATCGCCCAGGAGATACATGGTTGCCGGGATGAGCGTCATGCGGACCACAAAGGCGTCCAGCAGAACGCCTGCCGCAAGGGCGAAGCCCATGGCCTTAATGAAAGGCTCATCGATCAGCATGAATGCCGCGAACACAGAAATCATGATCAGTGCAGCAGCGGTCACCACGCGCGCACCATGCTTGTACCCATTGGCCACGGCGTTGCCAGCCTCCTTGCCGCGCGAGACATAACCTTCGCGCATGCGAGTGACCAGGAACACCTGGTAGTCCATCGCCAGACCAAAGGTCAGGCCGATCAGCATGATCGGCAGGAAGGACAGCAACGGCTGGGGGTCGTCGATTAGGCCGAACATGCCCTCCTGGAAGATCGCCACGGTCACACCGAAGGTGGCGGCCATGGACAGGCCGAAGCCGAGGGCCGCGATAAACGGCACCCACAGTGAACGGAAGACCAGGGTCAAAACGATGAAAGCCAGGCCCAGAACAATGGCGATATAGGGCACGAGCACGTCCGCGAGCTTTTCGGAAATGTCATCGAAGATCGGGGTGATGCCGGTGATGCCGAAGGTTCCGCCAGTTTCTTCCTCGAAGGGCCCCTTGAATTCACGGAGGCGCTCGAGGGTCTCCGTGGTTGCCTCATCGGTTGCGCCGGTCTCCGGGGTGATGAGCACCTGGGCGGCGTCGTGGTTCTCCGTCGTGTCGATGATCTGGGCGTTGACGACGCCCTGAGTGGTGGAGAAGTCCTGCAGCAGCTGCTGAAAAGCGGCCGGACGGTCCTTCGCATCGACGTTGGCGGTATCCACGAACGCGATCATGGGGGCGTTGCGGCCATCCCCGAACTTTTCGGCGACCATCTCGTAGGCATCGCGCTGCGGGGATCCCAGTTTTGCCGTGCCGTCGGTTGGCATAGCCAAGCGCAGTCCTGCGGCGGGGATCGCCAAGATTCCGAGCAGGACCACGCCGGCCACCAGGGTCACCCATGGGCGCTGTCGGATGGCGCGAGCCCACTTGAGTCCCATCGTGGGCTTTTCGTCCTCTGGGTCGGGAACCTTGGGTCCAGGAATGCGGATCGCGAACGCGCGCGTACCCAGCAGTCCAAGGAGTGCGGGCAGGAAGGTCAGCGCGACCAGCACAGCGACCAGCACTGTGGCTGCCGCAGCGAAGGCCATCGATGTCAGGAAGGGGATGCCGATGATTGACAGGGCGGCCAGCGCGATCAACACGGTCGCACCAGCGAAAACAACCGAGCCACCTGCGGTTCCCAGCGCCATGCCCATTGCATGGGCGCGCTTGTCCACGCTCATCGTGCGCAGTTGTACCGCCAGCTCCTTCGGGGAGAGATCGTTGAGTCCCGAAGAGAAGATCAGCTCGTTGCGGAAACGGGCAACGATGAACAGCGAGTAGTCGATACCCACTGCCAGGCCGATCATGGAGGCCAGCATCGGGGTCATGTCCGAAATCGAGTCGGTGGCAAGCGTGGCCAGCTGGATACCGAGGATCCCGACACCCACGCCGACCAGCGCAGCGATGATCGGCAAGCCAGCCGCGACGAGCGAGCCGAAGGTCACCAGCAGGACAATCGCCGCAACAGCGATACCGATCAGCTCGGCGGTGCCATCCATTTCGGTTGCCCCGGAGAACGCATTGCCGTTGTACTTCACTGTGAGGTCCGTGTCGTCGTATTTATCGAGGACGTCAGTGACTGCTCCGCGCGCGTCCGCGGGTACCTCAAGGATGGAGTCGTAGTCGAAGGTAATGCTGACGGTGCCGGTGGTTTCATCAGCGCTCAGCGGGGAGAGAGCTTCAAGATCGGATTTGATCTGCTCCTTCGGTATGCCCTGCGCTGCCTTCGCCTTCGTCATCTGCTGTTCCATGCCCTTGGCGGCCAGAACAGGGTTGACGATGGCATCCTGGTCAGCCAGCTCGCCGGTGGCCTTGAGCTCATCCAGCATCTCGTCGACGTCTGCCATGACGGCGGGGTCGGTCAGCTTCTTGCCCTCCGGCGCTTGGATGACAACGGAGCCGGAAGGCACGCTCATGGCATCGGTGTCGGAGCCGAAGCGGTCGTTCATCTCCTCCTGGGTGACAGTGGAGTCCATGTCCGGCATGGAGAAGGTGGGGCTTGGGTCTTTCGCATATGCCGCGGCGCCGAAGCCTAGCGCGCCGAGAATCACAATCCAGGCGACCAAGAACGGCCATGCTTTGCGGTAGGAGGTTTTTCCTACCCGATATAAAAATTCAGACATGTTGCAGAGACTATGCAAACGCAAATCTTTGAGCAATGCGGGGGTCAGCTAAGCATGTTTGAAAACATGCCAAGAACTGTATTTATGTGAATATCATGACAAGTCATGAGGGGTGACGTTTGAAGTCGCGGAAAGCTGGGATGAGTGGCCTCGTCGAAGGGGTGGAGACGCGATATAATAACGCAGGATGACTCGGTGGGCCCTTCCACCGGGTACCCGTTTTCGACTTGAAGGTGACCCATGTCAACTGCCTCCGCAGAGGCGAAGCAATCGTCGGTCGAGCCTGCTGGGGCTGGTGTTGAGTCCGCCGCTCAATCCCGAACCATTGGGGCGAGTTCAGCCTTTGGCATCCTCATGGCTGTGCTCGGAGCAGTGGGGCTGTTCTTCTCGGGGCTGATCATGCAGGACAAGGTCACGCTGCTCTCCAACCCGGGCTACATCCCCGCCTGCACGGTCAACGCGATCGTGTCGTGCACGGACGTCATGGCCTCTCCGCAGGCCTCCGCCTTTGGCTTCGCCAACCCCTATATCGGTCTAGTTGGCTTCGCCCTGGTGACCTTCTTCGGCGTCTCCCTGGCCGCGGGCGTGCGCTTCCCCGAGTGGATGTGGGCAGGCGAGCTGCTGGGCCTGATCTTCGCCGTGGGCTTCGTGCACTGGCTCGCCTACGAAGCCGTCTTCGAGATCGGCGCCCTGTGCATCTACTGCATGGCCGTCTGGACGGTCACCCTGCCGCTGTTCCTGATGACCCTCGTCCGCTTCACCCGCGGCCGGGCGTACAACCGCGGCAAGGCGACCGGCCAGGGGGTGGCCCAGCCGGTGATCGTGCTCATCGCCTGGTACCTGGGGTTCGTGGTCATCATCGGCAGTCACTTCTTCTTCTAGCCGCTCTTGCCTAGGCTCTAGGCATCATGGCCTTTTTCTTTTACGACGGCCGTTGCGCCGTCTGCGGGCGCCTCGCCCAGACTCTCACCCGGCTCTCCCCGGGGCTGAGCTGCGTGGCGGGCTCCGCCGATGACCCGTCCCAGCCCGCCGACGTGCGAGCCAACATCGCCGAGCACGCGGTGTACCTGGGCGACGACGGCACGCTAGCCCTGGGCCACCGCGCCATCGGCGAGGCGTTGTGGCGCCACGGGCGGAACTTTGGTGTGCGCCTGGCGGGTCGGGCGCTGCTGATCTGTGCGCTCTCGCCGATCTACACGCTGGGCTACCGGCTGTTCTCGCGCAACCGCGCCCGCATCGGCAGGGCCATGGGGCTGGGCGCCTGCGAGTCCGGCGGCTGTGCCGTGCCCCGAGGCTAGTCGCGCCACCAGGTGTCAGCCGGGCCTGGGGGAGTGGTGCGCTTGTGGCGGCTGACCCGCCAGAGGTGCTCGATGCGTTCCGCCGCCGCTTTCGGAACGTCCTTGCCCTCCAGGTAGTCATCGATGTGCGCGTAGGTCACTCCCAGCGCCTCCTCGTCGGAGAGCATTGGGCGGCCTTCCTCCAGGTCTGCAGTGGGGACCTTCTCCCATGTCGACGCCGGCGCGCCCAGGTAGCGCAGGAGCTCAGCGCCCTGGCGCTTGTTGAGTCCCACCAACGGCATGAGGTCGGCGGCGCCGTCGCCGAACTTGGTGTAAAAGCCAGTAATCGCCTCGGCCGCGTGATCGGAGCCGACCACGAGGGTGCCGGTCTCGCTGGCCAGGGTGTACTGGGCGATCATGCGTTGCCGGGCCTTGATATTGCCCTTGTTGAAGTCGCTCACCGGCTTGCCCGTAAGGCTCTCCGAGACAGCGCTCGCGATGGCCAGGGTGGCGTCCTCAATATTGATGGTGACGGACTGTGACGGCTGGATGAAGCGCAGAGCGATCTGGGCGTCCTCCTCATCCGCTTGGGTGCCGTAGGGAAGGCGCACCGCGTAGAACTCGGCCGGGACACCGCGGCTGCGCAGTTCCTCGACGGCGAGCTGGCACAACCGGCCGGCGAGGGTAGAGTCTTGCCCGCCCGAAATGCCCAGAGTGAAGCCCTTCGCGCCGGTGCTGAGTGCATAATCCACGAGGAAGTTCACGCGTGCGGTGACCTCGGTCTCGGGGTCGATGTGGGGTTTGGCGTAGAGCTCAGCGATGATGTGGCGCTGCAGGGTGGTGTTCATGGGCGTCCATGCTAGCCAATCGTTTTTGCTTTTGGCTGTTCAGCCGCTACAATCAGTCGTTGTGTTTCAGCTTGGCACGTTGCCGCGCGTGAAAAACGTGTGAACGTGCTGCTTCACGCAGCGCTCGCAGTAATGCGAAAGTGTCGAGCTTTTGAGAAGTCTATAAAGAAAGGAGCGCCCGATGAAGGTCCGTAAGTCCCTTCGGTCGCTGAAGAACAAGCCGGGCGCTCAGGTTGTGCGTCGCCACGGTAAGGTCTACGTCATCAACAAGAAGGATCCGCGTTTCAAGGCTCGCCAGGGCTAATTCTTAGCGGATAGTTTCTACCGCTAGCGTGGCGCGAAGCCGGTCACATTCCGTGTGGGGTGTGGCCGGCTTTTCCGTTGCCTTGGGTGGCTTCGGCGGGGGTGGATCGGGGGAGTAGTGGGGGATACCGAATGTGGAATTACAATCTTGTATTCCGGGGCTCAACATGTAGTGGCGAGCCCAAATCATTACCTGCGCTTTTAATCATGACAACCACAATATCTAGTGTTTTGGCTTCCGTGATGGCCCAAAATATTGTGGCATTACGGGTTGTGTGTGTGGTGACAGGTGTGTAATCTCAAGGCAGTCAACACGCCACAGACTCCGTCCATACGGGCGGCGCGATATAGGAGATTTGCGCGGACATGATCACCGTTTACACCAAGCCAGCTTGCGTCCAGTGCACCGCAACCCAGAGGGCTCTCGACAAGGCTGGACTGGAATACGAGATGGTCGATATCAGCCTTGACGATGAGGCCCGCGAGTACGTCCTGGCGCTCGGCCACCTCCAGGCCCCGGTCGTCGTCTCCGGCGAGGAGCACTGGTCCGGCTTCCGTCCAGACCGCATCAAGGCTCTGAGTGCCGCGGCTGCCTAAGTTGCCGAGCGCTGCAGCAGCCAGGTGACATCACTAGCCACCGCGCGGTAGCTCGCTCAAGCTCCACCGCACCGAGCCTGAATGGAGTGCAGGAGCATAATCATGCGGGATGGGTGCCCGCGCCGCTTCCCACGCTGGGAGCGGCTCTTCAACCGCCAGCGTTAAAAACTTTGCGCTGGCTTTACTTATGCCTGATTCCGCGTCACGCGGGAGCAGGTGTCATGCAACAGCCCAGGTGGGAGGGGCGTCCTGCGCCCCTGCGTCAGTGCTGCACCCACGCGGGAAAGATACTGGAAACCAAGAAAGGTCGCGGTCGTCGTGCGCCAACTGCTCGTAGACACCACGCCCCTGAAGGTTCCCGAATTTCGCCGCCTATGGCAGGCAAATATCGTCACCGTTA
>DYZK01000077.1 GCA_020741275.1 Corynebacterium urealyticum | reverse complement strand
CCTCTTCGACGCCTGGGCAGCCTCAGGTGATTTACGTCCAAGAAAAGAAGAAGGGTGGCTGCCTTAAGTGGGTCGGCATTGCCGCACTCGTTCTCGTGGTCATCGTGGTTCTCGCCGTTATCTTTGGTGACGGTGAGGACGGTGAAGCTGGTTCCTCGTCCAGCAACTCCTCCAGCGCGGAGGGAGGCAAGAAGGGTAACGAGGAACAGGGGCCGCTTGAGCTTGGGCAAACCTACACCACGAAGGGGAAGCTCGAGGTGACGGTCCACTCGTTTGGCCTCGACAGCAATCTCATCGGGGAAAGTGTCGTCTGTGCGGACGTTGAGTACGCAAACAAGGGCGACAAGGAAGTGGACTTCGAGGGCTACTGGGACTGGAAGGTTCAGAACCCGAACGGTGTAATCACTGACCCGACCTTCACGGGGAATGACGATCTGGATCGTGGCAAGATTGTTGCCGGTGGCAACCACCAGGGTCGCGTGTGCTTCGACGGTAGCGACCAGGGGGAGTACCTGATCAAGTACGATCCTTCGCTCTCGTTCAGTAGCGAGAAGGCCGAGTGGAAGGCTGCTATCTAAGCGATAGAGAATAATATGATGAAGTCCGGGGCTTTTGACCCCGGACTTTTTCTATGCGCTAGTCCGGAGATGCTTTCACGAGGCGTTGGCTCGCTGAGAGGGTAAGGGCTGCGGGCATGCGAAAACCCCCAGGTAGCTGGTGCTACCTGGGGGTCTCCATCGGCGGAAGTAGAGGTGTCTGAAGTCACGACATAGTTGACACGGTGTGCCTGGCATAACATTCCTGATGGTTGTCACATCAGTCGCGACATCGTTGACGCCCACCGATAGCACCGTTGCGGGATGATGGTTGTCACATCAGTCGCGACATCGTTGACGCTGACTATGCAAGCGTGGCGCGAAACCACACCGTCTGGTTGGGGCATCGTTGACCAATGAACAGCCCCAACCGCAACCTCGCGATTGTTAAAGCCGTCCGCGATCAAGGCGAACCAGTGACCAAAGTTGCCAAAAGATTCGGCATCTCCCGGCAACGCGTCTACACAATCCTCGCAAATTTCGATGCCGGCGGGCCTGACGCCATCGCGCCGAAATCCCGTGCACCGCACACCCATCCACAAGCAATTCCAGACCCCTTGCGCAAGCACATCATTGCCATGCGCAAAGAACTCACCAAAGCCGGCCTCGATGCAGGACCTGACACCATCGCATTCCACCTTCAACGCCAAGGCCTACGCGTGCCGTCAACATCAACGATCCGCCGGATCATCACCAATGCTGGCCTGGTCACCCCGCAACCGAATAAAAAGCCCCGCAGCGCCTACATTCGCTTTGAAGCTGCGATGCCCAACGAATGTTGGCAAGCTGACATCACCCACCTGTTCCTCAGTGAAGGTACCCGTGTGGAAGTCCTTGACTTCCTCGACGATCACTCCCGGTATCTGCTGTCAATTACCGTCCGACCAGCATTTTCAGGTCTTCACGTCGCAGCGGAACTCGAACGACTCATCAGCATCTTCGGCCCACCAGCATCCACCCTCACCGACAACGGACTGGTGTTCACCGCACGGCTAGCCGGGCGTAAAGGGGGACGCAACGCCTTCGAAAAAGTCCTGACCCACCACCACATCCAGCAGAAAAACGGCAGACCCGGGCACCCACAAACGCAAGGTAAAATCGAGCGCTTCCACCAAACCCTGAAACGCTGGATCAGCGCGAGACCACCAGCAGACACGATCCACGAACTACAGGACCAACTCAACGAATTCGCCGAGTACTACAACACTCAACGCCCCCACCGATCACTCGGACGCCGCACCCCACACCAGGCATACACCACCGGGACCAAAGCTGAACCGGCTGATAACCCTGCCGGTGAATGGCGAGTACGCAACGACATCGTGGGCACCAACGGGAAGGTCACCATCCGGTATGCCGGCAGGCTTTACCACCTTGGGGTCGGGCGTGCGTACAGCGGACAACAGGTTCTGATGATTGTCACCGACAACCACGTGACTACCTCATTGAAAGAGACCGCAGAAATCATCACGGAGCACTACATCGACACGTCCCGTGATTACCAAAAACCATACTGGCGAAAAGGGGACCCGCCCCTGGTGTAAAAACACAAAACCGGCGCCGTTGGAAAATAAAAACCAAGGCGCCGGTTTGTCCATCATGTCGCGACTGAGCTGTCAACTATGTCGCGACTGATGACACGGCGGAAGTAGAGGGATTTGAACCCCCGGATGGTTGCCCATCGCTGGTTTTCAAGACCAGTGCATTCGGCCGCTCTGCCATACTTCCGTGCGCGGGTTAGCTTACCCGGTGCCCCCTTAAACCGCACACGGAACTGTGCCACGCCTGGCCCATTGGGGCGCTGGGACGCGCTGGAGGGGTCCACCTTGCTGGCTATCACTGGTTTTGGGCTGTGCCGTGTCACAAAATGGGGGAAACCTGACACGCTACGGCCCAAAACTGTTTTCGGTGGTCCGGCCCCGGCCACAAACCGGCCCAGCCACCAACAGCCCTAGGCCAGGACCTTCGATTCCGCGATGCCCTCGTCCATGCGCCGGTTGTAACCGTCCAGCCCCTTGCGCAGCACCAGGCCCAGCAGCAGTGCCGGCAGGATGAACACCAGCAGCCCCAGGATGTCGAGCCAGTAATCACCCTGGTAGATCCCCGCGATGGAGGCGCGGAACGCCCGGATCGCATACGTCGCCGGCAGGAATGGGCTCATGGACTGGAACCAGCCCGGCAGCAGCTCAAGCGGATACGCGCCACCCGCGCCCGAGACCTGGAACACCAGCAGCAGCACGCCCAGCGCCTTACCCGCATTACCGAAGGAGATCACCAGCGTGTACACCACCAGCATGAACACCATGGAGCTCAGCCAGCAGGCCAGCGTAAACAGGAACGGGTGCGCGGGCTCGATGCCAACGAAGAAGATCAACCCGGCTGCCATCAGCAGGCTCTGCACCGTGCCGATCAACGCGAAGATCCCGAAGCGCCCCAGGTAGGCCTGCGCGCGGCTGTAGCGCTCCGGATCCAGCGCCTCCTCGGTCTCTTCCCCGCGCTCGGAGATGCGGGTGTGCACCACGACTGAGGTGATCAGCGCGCCGACCCACAGCGCCAGTGCGCCGTACAGCGGGGTCATGCCCGTGCCGAAGCTATTCACCTCGTTCAGCGGTTCGCGCTTCACCGCCGTGGGGTTGGCCATGTGCTGCGCCAGCAGGCTCGGGTCATTGCCGATCATCCGCGCCAGGCGGGAAAGATCGCCCGTCTCGCCGGCCCGCTTGATCTCCCGGGCCAGCTTGTCGGCGTCATCCGCGCGCTGGTTCAGGTTCTTGGAGAGCTCCGCGGTGGCTGCCTGCATGGAACCCAGGGAATCCGCGAGCGACGCGTCCCCGAGCGTGCCCTTCGCCCGCCGCAGGTCCGCCTTTACACCCTGCACGCTCTGGCTGAGCTGCTGCACGGACTCACCCAGCTTTGCCAGCTGGGGCTGCAGGTCGTTCACGTAGCTGTTCTTGGCCTTATCGACGGCATCGACGGCCGTCGCGATCGCGGACTTACTGTCCTTCCGCGCCTGCTCCATGGACGTCTTCCCGGAGCGCAGGTCCTTGGCGGACCGGCGGAACGTGTCCCGCAGCTCGGTGGCCCGCGCGATGGACTCGTCGATGTTGCTCAGCACCCGCTGGTACGCGGGCTTCGCGGTGATCGGCAGTGCTGGGGCCACGCGGGTCTCCAGCGTGTTGCGCAGGTCATTCAGCCCGCCCAGCTGTGCGTCGAAGCGGTCGGCCATCCGGTCCAGCTCGTTCGCGGAGGCCTCCGGGCTGCTGTTCGCGCGCCCGAAGACGCGGTCGATACTGTTGCCCACCGCGTTGTAGCTGTCGCTGGTGGCCTGGAGGGACTCGCTCAGGGACGACGCCGCGTCGGCGAAGGTCCGGCCCAGGTTGGCCAGCGCCTCGTCGCTCGCGCCGGAAGCTCCGCCAGAGCCACCGGAGCCGCCAGTTCCGCCCAGATTGAGGGCATCCATCTGGGCACCAGCGGAGTCAGTGATGCGCTCGGCGCTCTGCGCCAGCGGGATCGTGGACTCCACCAGGGAGGACAGCGAGGACACGGAGTTGCTGCCCTGCCGCAGCTGGCGGGATACCCCGTCGACGCTGGCTTCCATGCGGTCGAGAACAGCCTTCGTGTCCCCTTCCGTTAGGACCTTGTTCAGGTCCTTGACCAGCCCCAGGCCGACGTTGTTGACGACCTCGGAGAAGGACTCGTTGATCTGGTCGATCGCGCCGGTGGCCGCTTGCTCGGTGATCATTGGGGCCAGCGAGTTCTTCTTCTGGTTCGTGTACATCGTCAGCTCCGTGGGCTCGGTGCCGGCGATGTAGAAGGTCATCAGGTCCTTGGAGAAGCTCGGCGGCAGCACGATGCTGGCGTAGTACTCGCCGGAGCGGGTGCCCTCGAGCGCGTTTTCCTTGGTGGTGATGGTCCAGTCGATCTGTTTATTCAGGCTCAGCTGGGCCAGCACCTGCTCGCCCAGGTTGAGGTTCACCTGCGCGAGATCGGTGTTGTGGCCCTCGTCCTCGCTGCTCACCGCGATCTTGAGCTCGTCGGTGTTATCGAAGGGGTTCCAGCTGGCGAGCACGTTGAACACGGTGAAGACCAGCGGAACCACGGTGAGCCCGAAAAGCACGATCATGGTGATGACGTTCTTGCGGGCAGACCGCAGGTCATGGTGCAGGATTTCGCGGATCTTGCTCATTAGTTCTCGCCCTCCTGCTTCTCGACGTCGCTGTTGCCACCGTTATCTCCACCGGCGCCTTCGCCACCGTCGGCGGCCGCATCGCCGCCCCCGGCCTTCTCGGCGTGGGCGCGCGCGAGGTGTTCCTCGTGCTCGTCGTCGAAGGTATATTCCTTGGACCCGGCCGCCTGGGTGGCGGCAACGTACTGCAGCTCATCGCTATCCAGGTCGCCCAGCTCCTGGGCGTGCAGGTAGCTCTGGCCGGTGTACTCCCGCGCGCCGATGATGAAGATGATCAGCAGAGCCCAGGCGATGCCAATCGCGAAGATCAAGGCACGCTCGGTGTCCAAGACGGCGTTGACCACGCCCAGCACCGCGAGTCCGATCAGCCCGATGATGGCCGTCCGGCCGATCTGCTTCGGGGTGTCCCGCAGCACCTTGGCCGTGCGCTCCTCGGTGAATTCGTTGAATTGCTCGTGGTTGTTCAGCGCGTGGATGACGTCCGCCATCCGGTAGCCGGAACCGACCACCTGAACCTTGTCGGAGACCAGCAGGCCGGAACGGGCGAGCTGCTGGTTCAGGATCAGGTTCACGTGCGACAGGCGTCGTCGGGCGACCATGCCCACGAACAGGAAGACCAGGGACATCAACCCCAGCATCCCGAGCGCCTGCCAGTAGTGGGAGCCGTAGAAGCCGCCGATGGTTTCGCGGGCGGCGTCGATGCCGTAGGTCATCGGCAGCAAGGGGTGCACGATCTTGAAGAAGTCGGGCGTCATCTCGATGGGATAGAGCCCGGACGCGCCCGGGATCTGGATGAAGGCCATACCCACCGCCAGGCCACGTCCGATGTGGCCCAGCGCGGAGACAAGCCCGTAGATCACCCCGAGGTATCCGATTCCGACCAGCACATTCGTGAGTGTGTACAGCGTCGGGCTGACGGTCTGCACACCGATCAGCAGGTTACCGATGGATACGATCAGGGCCTGTCCCACCACGAAGGCTGCCATCAGCAGGAAGCGGCCCCAGAAGGCCTGGCTCACGCTCACGCGGCGGGCGGCCTTGCCTAGGTTCTCGGTATCCACCTCGACGCGGAAGATGACGACCAGCACGAAGGCGCCGATCCACAGCGTCAGGTTCGTGAACAGGGAGGCCATGCCGGAGCCGTAGTTCTTCACCGGGTACATCGGCTCGTTGACCAGCGTGGCCGGGGTGGCCATGAACTGCCCGACGTCCTCGGAGTTCAGCCCGCGGACGGTGCGGAAGGCCTCGTCGTCGCCGAGGCTTAGGGCCAGGACGTCCGTCTTCGCGTTCTCGACCCCGTCCTGCAGGCTGCTGAGGTTGCCCTTGAAGTCATCAATGACGTCGGTCGTGGCGCCGATCTGTCGATCCACGCCGTCCAGGACGTTCGAGGCCTCCCTGAGCAGCGACTGCTGGGAGCTCAAGGACCCGGAGAAGGAGCCGGTGGCCGCGCTCAGCCGGTTGATTGCCCGGTTGAGCTTGGGCAGGGTGTCGCCCGTGGTGCTGTTCAGGCCCTTCGCGGACTCTCGCGCGGCGGCTGCGGCCTGAGTCAGCTCCTCGGAGCTATCCCGCAGCACCTTGGCGGTCTTACTGGTGCTCTTGCCCGCGGCGTTGAGGTCTGCGAGCAGCTGGCGGTTGGCGTCGTTGCTGCGCTGCAGTTCGTCGATGGTGGCGTTGAGCTGGCCAGCGATGGTCGGGCTCACGCCCGCGGCGCCCATCAGGCCGCGGAGCTGCGCGATATTGCGGTCCCCGAGGTCGACGAGCTGGGTGGTCTGCTCGCTGGCGCCGGCGATCTGCCGGCCGGCCTGCTCGGCGGCGCCGCTGACCGCGGCGACCGAGGAGTTCGCGGCGGCGGTGCCTTCAGCCAGGGCGGCAGTGCCCTGGGCGTAGGCGTCGCCGGCGGAGTCGGAGAAGTCTGCGACCATGCGCTGCACGATCGCGACGGACTTATCGACCTCCGCGAGGGTGGATTTGGCGTCCTCAAGGGTGCCGTGAGCGGAGTTCAGCGCATCCTTGGTGGCAGCGATGGTGGGGCGGGCCCCGGCCACGCGACCCTTCATCTTGTCCAGAGATTCCTGGCCCTCGTCCAGTGTTGCGAGGGTTTCGTCCAGCCCGGTGACGGCCTTGTTCTTGCTGTTGTCGAGCCGCCCGGAGATGCTGTTGCCCTCTTCCCGGACCTTCTTGGACGCCGTCTCGCCCAGCTGCTTTTTGAAGGAGCTGGTGATCTGGTCGTTGATCGCGGATGCGCCCGCATCGGTGATCAATGGGGCGACGGCGCTGAGCTTCTCGTTCGGCCGGTAGATCAGCTGCGGCTGGCTATAGGTTCCCTGAAATGTGGAGAGGAGATCCCGGGAGAAACGGTCGGGGATCTCGATGCTGCTGAAAACGTCGCCACGCGCGAGGGCGCGATCAGCTTCGGATTTGGACATGAATTGCCAGCCGAGCTCGTCGTTTTCTTTGAGCTCGGCGACGACTTCGTTGCCGATGTTCAGCGACCCCGTGAGCGGCGATGACGCGCCGCGATCTTCGTTGACGACGGCGACCTTGATGTTTTCGGTGTTGCCGTAGGGGTCCCAGAAAGCTGCGACGTTCACCCAGGAGTACAGCGCGGGTGTGATCATGACTCCGATGAGAATGACCCACACTTTACGGACGCTCACGAGACGCTTGAGGTCTCGAATAAAGATCTTCCAGGTGGTGTTCACGACGTGACCGTACCACTTTTGGGGCTGTTGAGCACTCGCTGTTGGCCCGAGGAGAGAAATTTGCAGCGCCAAGCGCTGGAGAGATGCGTTGGGCGGGCAAATATTCAGTATTGATTCAGCTGGGCGCAGTTTCGCCGAGGACGCGTTCCGTTTGGCGGTGAGGGCGAGACGGCCACCAGAACTTCTTCCCGCAAAGTTGAACGACTGCGGGGACCACGAGGCTGCGCACGATGAGAGTATCCAGCAGCACTCCGATACAGATCACGATGCCGATCTGGGCGAGGGCAACCAGGGGAAGAACTCCGAGAGCTGCGAATACGGCTGCGAGCAAGATGCCGGCTGACGTGATGACACCACCGGTGGAGCATAGGGCGGAGAGGATCCCATTCCTGGTGCCAACGGTGTTGGCGTCTTCTCGGGCACGGGTGACCAAGAAGATCGAGTAGTCAATACCGAGGGCGACGAGGAAAACGAATGCGTACAGCGGAGTAGAGGAGTCGAAGCGATCAAAACCAAAGAGGTGGTGCGACACCCACCACCCAGCACCGAGTGCCGCGACATTGGTGAGCAGCACGGATCCTGTCATCACTAGGGGCGCGACAACGGATCGCAGCAGGAACAGCAGTGCCACAAAGATGAGCCCGAGGACGAGGGGAAAGACGACGCGACGGTCATCGGCCGCTGCAGTCTCGGTGTCGTAGAGCTCTGCGTCCCCACCGCCAACAAATGCGCCTGTCCCATCCAGGATTGCGCGTAGCTCCGGGGTTGTTGCACCGGACACCTCGATGAAGCCTTCGTCATTGGGGCGTGGTTGAAGCCCAGCGTCGCTGAGGCGTTCCGAGGTGGCCGTGATGTCCTCGGTAGAGATGATTGCCGGGGTTGCGGAGGCATCGGGGAAGGCCTCTGACAACTCGCGAGCCGCAGAAATGGATTCCGGGGTATCGATGAACTGATCTGATTGATTGAGCCCCGTGCTGATGCTGAACGTGCCCAGCGACATTGCCCCGAGCGCAAACAGCGACATGGCCAGAATCGCAGCGGGTCGTTTTTTTTACGGCTCCACCCACGGCGTCGAAAACCCTGTGCTCAGTGGTGTCGCCGACGCGAGGGCTTCGCGGCCAAAAAATCCAGCGACCGAACCACAACAGGGCCCCGGGGAGGACAAAGGTGCCAAAAACGAAGGCTACGACGATGCCGAAGGATGCCGCGACCCCTAGGGACCTGGTCGTTGGGGTGTGAGAAGCAAGCAGGCACAGTACACCGAGGACCACTGTGGCGGCAGAGGCCACGGTGGTGGTCACGGTCGGTCGCCAGGCACGTGCCATTGCCGTGAAGCGGTCATCGACTTGGGTGAGCTCATCTCGGTATCGGGAGATCAGCAGGAGCGCATAGTTTGTGCCTGCACCGAAAACCAGAACGGACAGAATTCCACCTGTAGATTCGTCCCACTGCATTCCCAATGCGTCCAGGATGCGTGGGTAGGTACTAGCGACGAGGCGGTCTGCCAACCCAGTGACTGCAAGGGGGATGAGCCACAGGAACGGTGAGCGGTACGTAAAGACAAGAAGGATCGCAACGATGGCCGCGGTGACGGCCAGAAGTTTGAAATTCGCTCCTGAAAACACGCCTGCTAGATCAGCGCGGATGGCAGCAGGGCCGGTTACAGAGGAGGAAATATCGTCTGGAAGATTGGCGCTCGCTCTATTCCGCAGGTCTTCGATCGCCCCCTCGCTATCGGAAGCGGTTCCGTCTGCGACATCGAGTGGTACTAATGCCGCGGTGCCGTCGTCATTCGGAATGAAGGGGCCACCAAGGTCTTCGGCCTTTGCTTGTAGCGCTGCCCGGTTGGCCCCGATATCGCCGGTGAAAAGCACCAGTGCCGTTGCGGTAGCACCGCCTTGGTGATCGGATGCCGCTTCGCGTTCTGCGGCAACACGGGTCGAATCAAATCCATCGGGCAGCGTTGCGGTCTGTGAGTCGGGGACCGCGATAGAGCCGAGTGATAGGAGCGCGCCACTGATCGCGATGAGCGCGAGCGCTAGCCAGCGGAATCGGCGTGCTGAAGAAGAGTTCATATACGCACACTAGTTACTCATCACCGGCGGTGTGGGATGCCAGCGGACCAGAGGGCGGCAGCGATGAGAACAGGCTGGCCGAACAGACGGGCGAACCGGCGCCCGTCTGTGTCCAAGCCGAAGGCGTCGTTGCGTTCGGCGTATTGGGCGATATTTCCCGGGAAAATCGCGGTGTAAAACGCGGCTAGCGCGATTCCCGTGCGCTTGTACTGCTTCGGGAGGCCCAGAAGGGCGGCACCGAAACCGAGTTCAGCTACACCGGACGCGAGGACGACGAAGTCCTTGTCCATCGGAAACCAGTTGGGGACCTGGGCCTGGAAGTCCTTCCGCGCGAATGTGAGGTGGCTGGTCCCGGCGATCGACATGATGGTTCCTAAAGCCAGGCGGGTGAATTTTTGGGATGTGGTGGGCGTGGTCATGAGGGGCTCCTCTGGGGCGTGGAAATTGTTCCCCCAAGCTATACACTCCTTGGCGGAGGGGCGTTGCCCGCTGCAGGCCTAGATCGGGAGGATGCGGGTGACTGCTCCCAGCTCGCCCAGCTCCGTGGCAGCGTCGGCACGTCTCGGCCCTTCACCCCGCGGTGGGCGGTAGGCCAGCGGGGAGCCGACCTCGGCCCGGGTGAGCACCCGCCAGCGCAGAAACTCATGGGCCACCTCGCGCCGGGCGATGTGGGTGAGCCACAGTTGCCGACCCACGAGTGCCGTTGCGCCCGAATCGAAGCTCAGCAGGTACTCCCGGTCGCTCAGCTGGTTATGCTGCAGACCGCCCAGCGAGCGCATGCCTTCCGGTTGAGCTGGCAGATCCAGCACCGTGATGCGGCGCACCAGGCCCAAGCGGTGCTCGGAGCCCTGCGCACTGCGTAGCCGGAGTGGCTCGCCGGGGCGGCAGCGCAGCACGGCCTCGTACTCCCACATCACCGGTTGCATCAAGGACGCCGAAGGATTGGCCGGGCCGCGCTGGTTCCGCCGCCCCCCGCGGCGGGATGGCCCGGGCCGACCACCACGGCTCGACGTTGAGGGGCGGGGGGATGGGGTAGGGAAGCGCGCCGGGCGAACCACGACCCAGCCGCCGCCGATTGTGGCGATCCGCTCCGGGGCGCCCGCGTTGGCAGCGAGTTCGACGCGTGCCAGTTGCTGGACCCCGGGGGTAGCGCGGCCCCGCAGAGGTACGGCTGGATTCCCAGCGCTTACAGCGCCGTCAGCGCCGCCCCCAGAAGTACCCCCATCGCCGCCCCCTTTGCCGTCCCCAGCGCCACCCCGGGCCGGTTCGAAAGCCCACGGGTGCACCGCCAGCTCGGCCTGCAGGGCCGCGAGCAGCTCCTCATCCGAAGAATTACGGGCCACCCCCAGCGGCTCCAGGCGGGCGAAGAGCTCCGCGAAGGACAGCTCCGGTTGTGCCTCCCACGCCTGCTGCAACACCCGCATGACCCCGGGGATCCGAGTGGGATCTTTCATCAATACCTCTTAATTACCGAGCGTTCAGGGGGAGACGTCCTAAAAATATGGGGGGGTCGAACAGGAAGCTACTCGACACACGGTGCCCGGGAAATTTTCATTAATCCTGAACATAACCGACAATAGGGGTGAAAACCGGCAGCACAACAATCGGCTACCGGTTGACCCACCTCACGAACACGGCCTAGCCACGTCGCTAGCCCAGAGAAGAATGGGGAGCTGATGAGCGCACCCAAGAATCGCGATTCGGAGAACACCGTGGTCGAACGCGATGCACAGGACACCGGCACCACGGCCACCGCAACCACCTCGGAGCAGAAGGTCGACGCCGACCTCATCACCGAGCGTGCCGAGCAGGAGCAGAAGGCCCGCCGCCGCGCCGTCGTCGGCCTGTTCGTGGGCGTCCTGCTCGCCATCCTCGTCTACGCAATTTTCCCGGCTGATGCCGCGGACGTCGTGAACAAGGCGCACCCGGACGCGGAGAAGGGACCCTTCGACGCCGACTCGCTGCGCATCACCGCCGCGATCGCCGTCCTGATGGGCGCCTGGTGGATGACCGAGGCCCTGCCGCTGGCAGCCACCGCCCTGGTGCCGCTCGTGGCCTTCCCGATCCTGGGCGTGGTGCCGTTTAAGGAGGTCTCGCCCTCCTACGCCAACCCCACGATCTTCCTGTTCATGGGCGGATTCATCCTGGCGCTGGGCATGCAACGCTGGAACCTGCACCGCCGCCTCGCGCTGCGCGTCGTGACCCTGGTGGGTACGAAGCCGAAGCAGATGGTGCTGGGCTTCATGATCGCCACCGGTTTCATGTCCATGTGGGTCTCCAACACTGCGACCGCCGTGGTGATGCTGCCGATCGGTATGTCCGTGCTGGGGCTGACCGCCGACATGGTGGGCGGCTTCTCGAAGCAGAAGAAGTTCTCCACCGCCCTGATGCTGGGTATCGCCTACTCCGCCTCCATCGGCTCCCTGGGCACCATCATCGGCACCCCGCCGAACACCCTGATGGTCGCCTACCTGCAGGAATCCCACGACATCCACATCGGCTTCGGCCAGTGGATGCTGGTCGGTGTGCCGATGGCTGCCATCTTCATGGTCCTGGCCTGGCTCGTGCTGATCACGGTGTTCAAGCCGGAGATGGACCAGATCCCGGGTGGCCGCGAGCTCATCCAGGAGGAGCTGAAGAAGATGGACTCGATGTCCCGCGCGGAGAAGACCGCCGGCTCGATCTTCCTGCTCGCCGCCCTGGCCTGGGTCTTCGTCCCGGTCATCTCCGACTGGGCCGGTTGGGAGCACAACATCGACGACGCCACCATCGCCATCACCGCAGCGATCCTGATGTACATGCTGCCGGCCGATGGTTCCGGTAACCGCGTGATGGACTGGGAGCACACCAAGGAGGTCCCGTGGGGCGTGCTGCTGCTCTTCGGCGGTGGCCTGGCGCTGAGCTCCATGTTCGACAAGTCCGGCCTCTCCCTGTGGATCGGTGAGGTCGCCCGCAGCCTGGGTGATCTGCCGATCGTGCTGCTGATCGCCGCGACGGCCATCGTCATCCTGGTTCTGACGGAGTTCACGTCGAACACCGCGACGGCTGCGGCCTTCCTCCCGATCATGGGCGGCGTGGCCGTCGGTACGGGCCTGACCGCGGGCAACGACATGAACGTCCTGCTGCTGACGATCCCGGTTGCCCTGGCTGCTACCTCGGCGTTCATGCTGCCGGTCGCGACGCCTCCGAACGCCATCGCCTATGGCTCTGGTTACGTCCGCATCGGGGACATGGTGCGCGGTGGCCTGTGGCTGAACCTCGTGGGCATTGTGCTGATCACCATCGTGACCTTCGCGCTGGCGGTGCCGGTCTTCGGGCTGACGCTGTAGCTCGGTCAAGGGAAAGAGCGCGCCACCGGGGCAGGTGGCGCGCTCTTTGTTTTTTTTGGGGGGTTGGGCCGCGGCTGACCCGTGGCGTGGGGTGGTTCCGGGTCGGCGCCTAGAGCTGAGCCAGGGCGCGGCGCAGCGCCGGGATCAGCTCCTCGGTTTCTGTCTCATCGGTCACCGTGATGCGCACGCCCTCGCCGGCGAAACAGCGGGTGAGGATGCCCTCCTCCTTCATCGCGGCCTCCAGGGCTTCGGCCTTCTCGCCGACGGGCAGCCACACGAAGTTCGCCTGCGAGGGGACCCGGAGATCCTCCGGCAGCGACTCGGTGACGCGCTCGCGCTGGTTGATCGTCTCCGTCACCCGCTGCTGCAGCTGCTGCTGCGCCTCTTCACCGATGCTCTCCAGGCCCGCGACCTGGGCCAGCGCGTTGACACCGAAGGGGATCGCGACCTTGATCAGCGCTTCGACGAACTCCTCGGAGCCCGCCAGGTAGCCCAGTCGCGCCCCCGCCAGGCCGTAGGCCTTGGAGAAGGTGCGGCACACCGCCACGTTCGGGAACTGCGCCATCAGCGCCAGCCCGTTCACGCTGGCAGCGAAGCCATCGCCCGGAACATCGGTGCCCTCGGCGCCCTCACCCTTGGCGCCCGCGTCCCCAGCCAGCCCGGAGCGGTCGTATTCGATATACGCCTCGTCCAGCACCACCTGGACGTCCCCCGGCACCTGCTTCAAGAACTCCACCAGCTGAGCTTGCGGCACCACCGTGCCCGTGGGGTTATTCGGGTTGCACACGAAGATCAGCTTCGTGCGCTCTGTTACCGCGGCGAGCATGGCATCCAAATCAACGCGGTAGTCACTGCTCAGCGGCACCGCGACCGGCCGAGCGCCCGCGATCTGCGCGAAGATCGGGTAGGCCTCGAAACTGCGCCAGGGGAACACGACCTCGTCGCCGTCCTGGCAGGTGGCCTGGATGGCCTGCAGGCACAGTGCGCTCGAACCGTTGCCCACCGCGATATTCTCCGCCGTGAGCTCCGGCGCCCCCGGCGTGCGAGACAACCACTCCGCGAGCTCGCCGCGCAGGGCTGCGACCCCTATGTCCGGGTAGCGGTTCAATCCAGTCGCCGCTTTTGCCACCGCTTCCTGGACGGCGGGCAGGGGTGCTGCGGCCGCCTCATTGGAGGCCAGGCGCAGCGCATCTGGCAGCGCCTTTCCGGGGACGTAGGCGGGCAGTTTGGAGAGATCGGAACGTACCATGCCTGGCATCGTACTCCGCCGGAATGCCTGGTCGACGGCGTTTGTCTGCCCAACACCCGTTGTGTATGCTTGAAAATCGTCTAGTCAGGCGGGTTCGCCCTGTCCTGATCAGATGCTGGAGACGTGCCAGAGTGGCCGATTGGGGCTCCCTGCTAAGGAGTTGTCTGCATTGCGCGGACCGGAGGTTCGAATCCTCTCGTCTCCGCTCTTCAACAAGGCTGTTCGCTGATGAGCTGCCGAAACCTTCGAGGTTTCAAGCTGCCCAGTTCTTGTGGTGAGGCGCTGGGGTTTTTCAGCTTCGGACAGTGTTGTGGGGCGTGTGGTGCGCCTGTGGTGGTCCGAGTGGATTGTGCCGTCGCGTGGCCTTGTTGAAGTACTGCGCCCGTAGCTCAACGGATAGAGCATCTGACTACGGATCAGAAGGTTAGGGGTTCGAATCCCTTCGGGCGCACTCTTATGACAGCGTCGTCGCTGCCCAGGTGGGTGGCCACGGCGCTGTTTTCTTTCTATTTTCTTTTTA
>DYZK01000076.1 GCA_020741275.1 Corynebacterium urealyticum | reverse complement strand
CGTGGGTGCGGCGGCTGCCCATTTCGATGAGAGGGCGACCGTTGGCGGCGGTGACCATGCGGGCGGCCGCCGAGGCCACGGCGGAGTCCGCGTTGAGGATGGAGAGGATCACCGTTTCCAGGATGACGCATTCGGCGAAGGTGCCGCGCACCGTGAGGATTGGGGAGTGTGGGAAGTAGACCTCGCCCTCCAGGTAGCCGTCCACCTGCCCGCGGAAGCGGTAGTTGCGCAGGTACTCCAGAGTCTCAGGCTGCAGGAAATCCAGGTTTTCCAGCTGGGCTTCGGTGAAGACGAAGTCCCGGATCGCGCGGAGGACGCGCTCGGTGCCGGCGACGACCCCGTAGCGGCGCTCGTTGGGAAGGCGGCGGGTGAAGACCTCGAAGGCGCACTGCTTTTCTGCTGTGCCATCCTGCAGCGCGGCTTCCAGCATGGTCAGCTCGTACTTGTCGGTGAGCAGCGCGGAGGAGCGCGGCGCGGAGAGGTAAGGGTCGAGGTGGCCGATCGAGCCGTAGGCGACGTCCTGTTGTGGGTTCTGGGCTGTGGAAGACAAGTGGATCCCTACGCGTTTTCTTCTTCAAGTGGTGCCGTGGCCGATGAGTGGCCCCGGCGAATACTCACACTCTAGCGACCGGTGCGGACAGGCAAAGAAAAATTCCGCCACGATGCCTTCGCCGCCCCGGCGTGGCGACGGTATCCTTGGTGACATGACTTCCCCGGCTGCACCAAGCGCAACCCCAGTTGCGGAGAAACGACCCGAGACCCTGACGGATGCCGATCTGCCGTGGCAGTGCATCTGCTGGGACGATCCCGTCAACCTCATGAGCTACGTGACCTACGTCTTCGAAACCGTGCTCGGTTACTCCCGCAAGAAAGCCACCGAGCTGATGATGCGGGTTCACACCGAGGGCAAGGCCGTTGTCTCGTCCGGCGAGCGCGATAAGGTCGAGGGAGATGTAAAGAAGCTCCATACAGCGGGCCTGTGGGCCACGATGGAGCAGGCGGCGGGCTAGTACAACAACACCCGCGAGGCGAGGAGGACTCCCCACAGATGGAACCGTGGAAGAAGAAGACCGGCATGCTGCGTGGCACGCGCTTTGTCACCCAGCTCAACCCCCTGGAGCGGGAGACCCTGGGTAACTGCGCCGCCACCGTCGCCGACGCCCTCATGGAGCGGGTGCGCACCGCCCCGAAGGATGAACTGGCGGAGCTGACCGGCATGGCCAGCGGCCACTCGGAGCCGCCAAGCAGCCCAGCACTGGCCCGAATCCTGCCGAACTTCTTTGCGGAAGGAGCTGAGAAGGTCGAGGGCGACGCCGCGCTGACCCGGCAGCTCAACGAGACCGAGATCATCAAAAGCAAGCTGATGAACCTCGCGCTTATTGCAGAGCACATCGGTCCGGACGGTTCGGTGAATATCACCTTGAGCCAGGAGGAAGTCCAGCCCTGGCTCTCGGCTATCAACGACGTGCGGAATTACTATCACGAGCTCTGCCAGCCCGCGCTGCACGGCGCGGAGGGGCCGGACCGTGTTGAGGCAGCCAAGGAGCTGATCGCTTGGCTGGCTTTCCACCAGGACAGCCTGCTGCAAGCGATGATGGGGGAGCTGCCGACAGAGCTGATGGATAACCCAGGGGACAGCTCGTCGCAGAGCCGGGGCGAGGCCACCGACGAGGGGCCAGAGGATCCACAGGACCCGGATCACCGTTCGACGGGCGAGTTCTAGGATGTCTGCCGAATTGTTCGGCACCCAGCCGGGGCCCAGCAACTCGCTTATGGACGTCCGTGGCCTCGGCGTGGGGCATGCGATCAGCGAGGGCGGGGAGGGGGACTCCGGGGCGACGATTATCGCCGCACCCGCCGGGGCAGTCGCCTCAGTCGACGTGCGAGGCGGCGGGCCAGGAACCCGCGAGACGGACCTGCTGGAGCCACACAATACGGTCGAGCGGATCCACGCCATCGCACTGTGCGGCGGCTCCGCCTACGGCCTCGCCGCCGCCGACGGTGCGATGGCTGTCCTGGAGGCCGCAGGCATTGGCTTCCCCGTGCTGGGGGAGGAGTCACCAGAGAAGATCGTGCCGATCGTGCCAGGCGCTGTGATCTTCGACCTGCTGCTGGGCCGCTGGGACTCCCGCCCCACTGCGGAGACCGGCGTGGCGGCCACTGAGGCGGCGCTGCGCAGTGAAATAAACTCCCGCGATGGGGCATCACCCCGCGGGCAGGGCGATGCGGATTCAGCTCTCTCCGCCGCTACTGCATCGGGGAATATCGGCGCGGGGCTGGGCGCCTCCGCTGGTGCCCTCAAAGGCGGGTTCGGGCAGGCCAGTGCGGTGCTCCCAGAACTTCCGGGCCCGCTCGCGGCACTCAGCGGGGCGACGGTGGCCGCGGGCATCGTCGTCAACCCACAGGGCGCGGTCTTCAACCCGGCCACCGGGCGGCTGTGGGGCTTCGACGCAGAGCTGGCCGGGGAGTTCGGTGCGGCCTCGACCACGCCAGTTGCCGAGGAGGCCGCGGCGCACTTACGTGGAATGAACCTCGCGGGCACCAAGTTCCCCGCACCCAACGATGGGCAGCCCGGTAGCGACAGCCCGCAGTTGAACACCACCATCGGCGTGGTCGCTACGGACGCTCCACTCACCAAGGCGCAGGCCAAGCGCCTGGCGCTCTCCGCGCATGACGGCCTGGCACGCGCGATTCGCCCGGCCCACATGCCCATGGACGGGGATACCCTCTTCGGGCTGGCCACCGGCAGCCGCGGCGGCAGCGTCGACGCCGTGGGCATGTCCGTGCTCGCTGCCACGGCCGCCAACTGCGTGGAACGGGCCATCGTGCATGCCGTGCTGGCGGCAGAGCCTGCCTACGAGCACCCCTCCTGGCGCAGTATCGTGGGCTGTTAAAGAGCCCCACGGCTTTAACCCCGCCACCGCGCTGGGGCCACGCCAACCCCTAGAGTTCAGGAGCCTGAGCATGCCGAACCTCGCCTTCGCCCTGCGCCTCGTGGCGATGGCCTGGATTATCCAGGTCATCAACATGATGCTGGGGTACGGACTCAATTTCTTCGGCATCCGGCCCGGCGATCCCTATGGCCTCGTGGGAGTGTTCACTGCGCCCTTCCTGCACGGGGGATGGGACCACCTCATCGCCAACTCCATGACCGCGCTCGTGCTCATCACGATGATCTGCTGGTCGGGCAGGCGCGTGTTCTGGCGCAGTTCCCTGATCATCCTGCTCGCCAGCGGGGCGGGAACCTGGCTGATCGGTGGCGCGGGCACCGTTCACGTGGGCGCCTCGGGCATGATCTACGGCTGGGTCGCATTCCTCATCACCCGCGGACTATTCACCAAAAAGCTCAGCCAGCTGGCCGGCGGGGTCGTGGTGCTGTTGCTCTACGGCTCCCTGTGGACCGGGATTCTGCCCACCGACCAGGCTATTAGCTGGCAGGGGCACCTCTGCGGGGCGTTGGCCGGCATTCTCGCCGCCTGGCTGATGCCGAAGATGCCAACCGCCACCCGGGCCGTGCGTACCGCGAGCCGCGCCTCCTTGGGCATGTAGCCACACTCGCGCGCACCGGCCCGTCCGGTTACCCGTTGTTCCCTCGGCACCCCAGAAATCACCCGGGCCAACCACGCCAGGACGCGGCCGGCGCGCGGATGTTCGAGGCCGTGAGCGACGTCGTTAAACTAAAACGGCGAGAACAAAGAAGGAAGGACCGAGCAGGCAGATGGCGGAGAAGGCGGACAGCGGCGTGACGGGCAGCCCCCTGGAGCAGGAATCCCACAACAATGCGCCCATCGGGATCTTCGACTCCGGGGTCGGCGGTCTCACCGTGGCGCGCACGATCGTGGATCTGCTGCCGCACGAATCCATCATCTACATCGGGGACACCGCGAACTCGCCTTATGGGGATAAGACGATCGCGCAGGTCCGCGAGTACGCCCGCATGGTCGCCGATGATCTGGTTGCCCGCGGGGTGAAGATGATCGTCATCGCCTGCAACACCGCCTCCGCGGCCTTCATGCGCGATGCCCGCGAACGCTACCCGATCCCGGTCGTCGAGGTCATCCTCCCCGCGGTCCGCCGCGCCGTATCCGCGACCCGAAACAACCGCATCGGCCTGATCGGGACGCAGGCGACGGTGACCTCCGGGGCGTACCAAGATCTCTTCGCTGCTAGTCCGGACGTCACCGCCGTTGCCCAGGCTTGCCCGCAGTTCGTCCCCTTCGTAGAGCGGGGGATCACCTCGGGTCGCCAGATCCACGCGTTGGCGGAGGGGTACCTCGAGCCGCTGAAGGAGGCCGGGGTGGACACCGTGGTTCTGGGGTGCACGCACTATCCGCTGCTCACCGGGGTGGTGCAGTTCGTCATGGGGGAGGACGTCACCTTGGTGAACTCCGCGGAGGAGACCGCGAAGATGGTCTACCGCACGCTGGCAGAAAGCGGGCAGTTGGCGGATAACGACCCGGAGCGCCAGGCCACCTTGTCCTTCGAATCCACCGGGGATCCGCACCGCTTCGCTCAGCTCGCGCAGCGTTTCCTGGGGCCGAAAATCACGAGTGTGTCGCAAATCCCCGAGCTGCTGCGTTAAGTACCTAGGGCACCGCGGAACTGCTCCGGACTCGGACCTGCGCCGCCCCGGAAACACCCCGCTGAACGAAACCTGATCTAAAGCTTGCCCAAATATCGAAAAACGCCGGGCATCGTGAAACAATATCCACTTATGGAGATGCTTGTGTTGGGTTGTTCAGGAAGCGTGCCGGGCCCTTCGTCCGCGGCCTCAGGGTATTTCCTGCGCAGCGCGGCGGGGGAGGGCGTGGTCGTTGACCTGGGCTCGGGGGTGCTTAAGCAGATGCAGCGCTACGAGGGAATCGACCCCTCCGACTGCCACGTCGTGCTCTCCCACATGCACGCCGACCACTGTTCGGACGTCCCAAGCCTGCTGGTGTGGCGCCGCTACCACCCGTTCGCGCCGGCGAGCACTCGCCACAAGCTGATCGGGCCGAGCATCGCAGCCATGCACATCGGCCAGGCCAGCGCCGACTCCCCGGAAGCGCCGGACGACCTCACCGATACCTTCGAGGTCCTCGACCACGTCGTCGGTCCGGAGAGCGATTTCGACGCCGAGAACTGGCCGCATCACACCATCGGCGACCTGCGGATCTATGCCGTGGACGCCATCCACCCCACCGAGGCATACATCATCCGCTTCGAGGATTCTTCCGGCTTCTCCGTTGTGTACAGCGGGGACACCGCACCCACCCCGGCCCTGGCGCGCATCGCCGCGGGGGCGGACGTTCTCGTCTGTGAGGCGACCTGGGGTGATGGGGGAGCGACCATGCCGGAGGGCATGCACCTCTCCGGCGCGGAGGCTGGCGAAGCCGCCCAGGCAGCGGGCGTGGGCCGGCTCGTGCTGACCCACATTCCGCCATGGGGGGATAAGGCCGCCACCAGCGCAGCGGCCGCCCGCCACTACACGGGCCCCATCGAGGTTGCCCGACCGGGTCTGCGTATCAGCGAGCAGTCCTAAGCGCCCGCTACACTGGCTGGCATGTCTAATACGCCAGAACAAAGCACCCATACCCGCGCCGATGGCCGCAGCGTCGACCAGCTGCGCGACATCCGAATCACCCGCCGGTTCACCACCAATCCGGCGGGCAGCGTGCTCGTCGAATTCGGGAATACCCGGGTGATGTGCACCGCCAGCGTGGAGCTCGGCGTGCCGCGCTTCAAGCGGGACTCCGGCGAGGGCTGGCTCACCGCGGAGTACGCGATGCTGCCGTCTGCCACCCACGAGCGTATGCCGCGCGAGTCCATGCGCGGCAAGGTCAAGGGCCGCACCCACGAGATTTCCCGCCTGGTCGGCCGCGCCCTGCGCGCCGCGGTGGATCTGACAGAGCTGGGCGAGAACACCATCGCCATCGACTGCGATGTCCTGCAGGCCGATGGCGGTACTCGCACCGCCGCGATCACCGGCGCCTATGTCGCTCTCGCTGACGCCCTGGCCTACCTGCAGGAGCAGGGTGTTGTGCCGGGCACGCCGCTGCGCGACCCCGTCGCTGCCGTCTCCGTGGGCATCATCGACGGTGTAGCCTGCCTCGACCTGCCTTATGAGGAGGACTCCCGGGCGGACGTGGACATGAACGTCGTGATGACCAAGGCCGGTCGCTTCGTGGAGATCCAGGGCACCGGCGAGGCCGCAGAATTCGACCGCGAGGAGCTCAACACCATGCTCGACCTGGCGGAGGGCGGCCTGCACCAGCTGATCGAGCTGCAGGAACGCGCGCTGAACACGGACCCGGCTTCCGGCCCGGTCACGCTCTAGAACAATCCCACGGACCACGCGGAAGGAGGACGCAATGCAGGTGCTGGTGGCGTCCAGAAATAGGAAGAAGCTCGCGGAGCTGCAGCGGGTGCTCGCGGCGGCCAACGTCGAGGGCATCGAGCTGCTCAGCCTCGCGGACGTGCCGGAGTATCCGGAGACCCCGGAGACCGGCGCGACCTTTGAGGCCAACGCTCGGATCAAGGCCCTCGACGGGGTACGGCACGCTGGTCTGCCCACCGTTGCGGATGATTCCGGCCTCGCTGCCGACGCGCTCAACGGTATGCCCGGGGTGCTGTCGGCCCGCTGGTGCGGGGCCCACGGGGAGGACGCCGAGAACAACCGGCTGCTTTTAGCCCAGCTCTCTGACGTTCCCGATGACCGACGTGCCGCCCGCTTCGTCTCTTCTTGCGTGCTCGCTCTTCCCGCCGAGATTGCGGACGCCGCCGGCCTGGCGCCCGAGATGGCAGTCACCGGCGAGTGGGAGGGCCGAATTCTGCGGGCTGAGCAGGGCACCAACGGCTTTGGTTACGACCCGCTCTTCGAGCCCGCGGAAGCGCCGGGGCAGTCCTCCGCGGAACTCACCCCGGAGCGTAAGGACGAGCTGTCCCACCGCGGCAAGGCGCTGCAGCAACTGGTTCCAGCGCTGCGCGCGCTGGCTCAGTCCGCGCAGTAGACCAGCCAGATCCCGCGTGGGCGAAAACGCCACCGGGGGACCCAGCGCGCAATAAGGTCGAACGCAAGAAAGGAAGTGCACCGTGACCGCTCCACCCACCCCGAGCACGATCGTCGCCAACGCCGCGGCAGATCTGAGCTGGCAGGAGGACCTGTATAAACACCTCCACGCCCACCCGGAGCTCTCGGGGGCGGAGGAGCAGACTGCCCAGCGTATCGAGGAGGAGCTGCAGCGCTTCCCCGACTGGGCGGTCACGACCGGTATCGGCGGCTACGGCATCACCGCGGTGCTGCGCAACGGCGACGGCCCGACCGTGCTCATGCGCGCGGACTTCGACGGCCTGCCCGTCGCCGAAGCCACCGAGGTGGACTACGCCTCGAAGCATTCCCAGCTCAACGCGGAGGGTCAGCGGGTGCCCACGATGCATGCCTGCGGCCACGACCACCACACCAGCTCGCTGCTGGGAGCCATGGCGATCCTGGATGCGACCCGGGACGACTGGTCCGGTACCGTCATCGCGCTCTTCCAGCCAGCGGAGGAGGCCGCGGTGGGTGCGCACCGCATGGTCTCCGATGGGCTGGACCAGATCATTCCGCGCCCGGATGTGTGTCTGGCGCAGCACGTCGTCGCGGGGCCGGCGGGCGAGATCTACACCGCGCCGGGCCCGGTGATGACCTCCTCGACCACCATCGAAATCACTCTGTACGGGCGCGGTGCGCACGCCTCGATGCCGCACCGTTCGGTTGATCCTGTGGTGCTGGCGGCATCCACCGTCATGCGCCTGCAGACGATCGTGTCCCGGGAGGTCCCGCCGGGGCAGTTCGCCGTGGTCACGGTCGCGTCCGTGGAGGCGGGTAAGGCCAATAACGTGATCCCGGATTCGGCGAAGATCTCCCTGAGCTGCCGTTTCTACGACGAGGACCTGCGCAAGCGCGTGGTAGCCGCGATCAAGCGGATCGTGCGCGCCGAGGCTCAGGCAGCGGGCGCGGACCGGGAGCCGAGTTTTAAATTCGTCGGCATGCTGGGGGCGACCGATAATGCGGCTGAGGCCTTCGAGACCGTGCGGCCCGCCTTCGACGAGCGCTTCACAGAAAACAGCCTGGACATGGAGCCGTGGACGGCCTCCGAGGATTTCTCGGTGATCCCTAAGCACTTCGGGGTACCTTATCTGCTGTGGACCGTGGGTATTACGCCGCGGCGCCAGTGGCAGCGGGCCGAGGAAGCGGGTCGGTTGGATATCGACATTCCGACCAATCACAACCCGGGCTTCTTGCCAGATCTGGGCACGCTGCCGGTGGCCACGGAGGCCGCGGCGGTCGCGATTCTGGCCTGCCTGCAGCGCAGCTGGCCGGATACCTCCAGCCCGGAAGAGTTGCGACAGCAGCCAACGCAAAAAGAAATCGCCGCGGCGCAGATCGAAACTGCACCGGGCGATTAATTCAGGTCGATTAATCCAGGCGGGGGTTGCCCGAGGCTTAGCTCAGCGCGAAGGCTTCCTTCACCTCGACGCGACGCTTGTGCTCGACGAAGAAGCTCAGCAGCGGGACCACGCCGGCAAGGATGGTGGTCAGCCACTTGCTGGGCTCCCAGCGCGCCTTAGTGCCCAGATCCAGGCAGGTGATGCAGTAAAGCATGAAGAAAATGCCGTGGGCCGGGCCGATATAGGAGAACCAGGCCGGGGTGTTATCGCTGCCCAGGATCAGGTACTTGAAGATCATCTCCATGACCAGAACGAGCAGCCAGATACCGGTGGCGATCGCCATGACCGAGTACCACTTCAGGGCCTTAGCGACCCGTTGCTGGCGTGCCGGGTGGATCTTGGCGCCCGCTGGCTGGGGCGAGGCTGGCTGCGTCATCTCTTATTCTCCCTCTACGGTTGGGGTGGATTATCCGGAATCGAGCGTGCGGGCGCTAACCCTCGTCGGACTGGCGCTTTCTGCGGTCTTCCTGGGCGGGTAGCGGCGCCGAGCGGGCCTCCCGCCTGCGGTGATCCTCGAAGACCTCCGCGGCTTCGGGGCGTTGCTTTGCGGTGGGGGCCAGGAAGTCCTCCGGGACCTCCGTGAGCTGGTCTTCCGCGTATTTCTCGACGGCGGCCTCGTCGTCGCCGAGCAGGCGTTCCCGCTCGTATTCGATGTACTTGCGGTAGGTGACGACAAGGAAGATGCCGAAGATTGGCCACTGGAGTGCGTAGCCCAGGTTCTGGAAGGAGCCGCTGGTGGATTGCCAGCGTTCGTATTGCCACCACGCGAGCAGCAGCGTGGCGATCACGCCGAGTGCGAGAAAGATAATCTGCACAATGCGCACGCGCAGGGGAAAGGGCTCTTTCGGGGCCTGGTGTTCGCGCGATTCCTTCACAGCTCCCGAGTCTACCCACCACGGGGGTGAATCCAAATGACCGCCGAATGGGGAAATCCGGCGGTCACAAGGGGAAATATGGTGCGCCTGGGGAGACTTGAACTCCCACGTCCTAGGACACTGGAACCTAAATCCAGCGCGTCTGCCAATTCCGCCACAGGCGCAGGTGGCGGTTATCCGCCACGGCTAGGAACACTATAGCAACGCCGCGGGACCGCAACCGAACTGGCTACGGCCCCCAGGGGAGACGTCCTAGAGCTCGAGCTCCTTCATGATGCGGGCGACGTGCCCGGTGGCCTTGACGTTGTAGCGGGCCAGGGCGACCTTGCCCTCCTCGTCGACGAGGAAGGTCGAGCGGATTACGCCCTGGACGATCTTGCCGTAGTTCTTCTTCTCACCGAAGGCGCCATAGCCCGTCATGACGGCCTTGTCCGGGTCGGAGAGCAGCGGGAAAGTCAGCTCGTACTTATCGCGGAACTTTGCCAGGGCCTCTGGCTTATCTGGGGAAATCCCCACCACGTCGATGTTCTGGTCGTTCAGCTGGGCCAAAGAGTCGCGGAAGTCGCAGGCTTCCTTTGTGCAGCCCGGGGTGTTGGCTCGCGGGTAGAAGTACACGAGCACCTTTTTGCCGCGGTAGTCCTTCAGATCGATCGTCTCACCCTTGTCAGAGGTGAGCGCGAAGCCCGGAGCTTCGTCGCCCTCGGTGAGGCGGATATTTGCTGTGTCATTGTTCTTCGTCATGCCGCCCAGCCTACGCGGATGCCTAGCCGTGGGCTTTCGCACGCGAAGGCTGCGTATCCTCTACAATTGTTCAGAAGAAACGACTGATTATTACCGTCTTTTAGGGAGTATGTCCGTGGCACGGAGTATCGACGCTATCGAGCGTGACATTGAGCGCACCCGCAACCAGCTGGCCAAGACGCTGGACGAACTCGCGTTTCGCGCCGATCCGAAGAACCTCGCAGATGATGCTCGTGGGCAGGTCTCCGATTTCCTGCGCGAGCCGAAGGTTCAGATGGTGCTTGGAGGGGTGGCCGCTGGTGTCGTCCTGCTCGTCGCCGCAACCGTTTCCTCCAAGCGCAAGGAGAAGAAGCAGGTCCGTGAGATCCAGCGCCTGCTCGCTTCGACCCGCTAGCTGAAGATTCGGCTTGTTTGGTCGAATTTCCACGCTGAGTGCGATCTCGCTGGCGTTGGCACTTGTGTGCACCGCCATCGGGGTTCCCGCGGCGTGGATTTTTGCTTTTCTGATCGTCTTCGGTGCCGACGCCGTGTTCAGCGGCCGGGCGACGATTCCCCCTGCCTTCTTGATGACGCCCGCCCAGGTGCTCATTGCAATGTTGTGCGCGGGTCCGTTGGCCACCGTCAGTGGCGGCCAGGTGGCCAGTTATCTGGCTCCGGCCGCGCTCTCCCTGGTGGTCACGCTGGTGGTGTGTGCGTTCGGTGCGTGGCTGCTGCACCGGGTCAACAGGGTGGATGGCGCAACCGGTCTGCTGGCTACCCTCGCGGGCGGGGCCTCCGGGATGGTGTTGATTGCCCGGGACGTGCGCGCGGATGTGCAGTTCGTCACCCTGACGCAGTACCTGCGGCTCACGGTCATTGTGTTCACCCTGCCTGGGATGGTCGCGTGGCTGTCCGCTTATTCGGATGCGCCGGGCGCAGACAGCGTTGGTACTGCCGGCGTGGGGGAGTCGTCCGGTGCCGTGGATCCTGGCCTGTGGGGCGGGGTGGTGGCTGCTGCAGGGAGTTTCTGGCGTACCCCCTGGCAGGGCGTGCTGGGTGCCCTGGCCGTTGGGCTGCTCGTGTGGCTGATCGTGAAGGCCACCGGCCCGCTGTTCAAGATCCCAAGCCCCTACCTGATCGTCTCTATGGCGGTAGTCGTGGCAGCGATCGCTGCGGGAGTACCCCAGGAGTTCGTGCTCCCCGAGGGCCTGGCCGTAAATCTGGCCTATGCGATCATCGGCATCCAGGCCGGCGGCACCCTCACCAAGGGGGCGCTGCGGCAGTTCAGCGCAGCGCTGCCGATGCTGCTGGGCGTGCTATTGCTCATGGTGGCAAGCTCCCTGGCCACCGGCTGGTTCATCGCGTGGACCAGCGATTTCGACATTTTGGACGCCTACCTGGCCACCGTCCCGGGCGGAGTGTACGCCGTGCTGGCCTTCGCCCACGATTCGGGCTCCGACCCGCTGGTGACGGTGGTGCAGGTTCTGCGCGTCCTGGTGATGCTCATCGCAGGGGCGTTTGCCCCCACGGTGATTGACTGGCTTAGGAGGACAGGCCCCACGCGTCAGACAGGATCTCCATCCCGCGACGCTGCTGATCACCCGACGGTGCGTTAAGGGAAATCATCAGCTCGTCGGCCTGGGCATGCTGGGTGAACCACTCGAGGTACTCCCGCACCTGCTCGCCCGTGCCCATCGCCGTGTAACGCAGCATGTCGAGAATCTGCTGACCACCGGGGGACTGGATAACCAGATCCAGCTCCTCGTCGGTAAAGGTCCGCCCGCCGCGGGAAGCCATTTCGCGGACGCGCTTGCGGCCGACCTGCTTGTGCTGCTCGAGCGCGTCATCCTCGGTATCGGCGGCTGTGACGTTGACCGCGGCGATCACATAAGGCTCCGGGTGCTCAGGGGAGGGCTGGTAGTTCTCCCGGTACACGCTGACCGCCTGCTCGAGCGCGGCGGGCGCGAAGTGGGAGGCGAAGGAGTACGGCAGGCCCAGCTTCGCGGCGAGCTGGGCGCCGAAGAGGGAGGATCCGAGGATATAGAGCGGCACGTTCGTCCCCGCGCCGGGGACCGCCCGCACCCCTGGGATGACGGAGCGATCCGTGAGGTAGCCGTTGAGTTCGGCGACGTCGCTGGGGAAGTTCTCCGCGTTGCGCGGGTCGCGGCGCAGGGCGCGGAGGGTGTTCTGGTCGGTGCCAGGGGCCCGGCCAAGGCCCAGGTCGATGCGACCCGGGTGCAGCTCCGCGAGGGTGCCGAACTGCTCGGCGACCACCAGAGGGGAGTGGTTCGGCAGCATGACGCCGCCCGCACCCAGGTTGATGGAGTTGGTGTTCGCTGCGACGTGGGCGATGAGCACCGCTGGCGCGGAGCTGGCGATGGAGCGCATGTTGTGATGCTCGGCGTACCAGATGCGCTTGAAGCCGAGCTCTTCGGCGCGCTGGGCGAAGCTCACCGAGCGCTCGAAGGAAGCGCCGGGGCGTTCGCCGTCGAAGATCATCGCGAAGTCGATCAGGGACAGTGGGGTGGGATTCGATGTAGTCATGACCCCCGTCTTACCACTGAGTACCGGTTGAGGGCGTGGCCGCTGAGGCTGAGCTCGAGGGTTGGCCTGAAGCGCTTGAGTGTTTGATGTTCCGGGCGGGACCCGCGGCCGGTGCGTGCACGGGAGTTATGGACGAGTAAAGGGCCTGCCGGGAGTCTCCGGCAGGCCCTTTCAGTAGGCGCAGAGCAGATTTAGCCGAAGCGGCCCGAGATGTAGTTCTGGGTCTCTTCCTTATCTGGCTTGCTGAACAGCTGCTTGGTGTCGTTGTACTCAATGAGCTTGCCCGGCTTACCGGCACCCGCGATGTTGAAGAACGCGGTCTTGTCGGACACACGGGCGGCCTGCTGCATGTTGTGGGTCACGATGACGACCGTGAAGCGGTCCTTTAGCGTGTTGATCAGGTCCTCGATGGCCAGGGTGGAGATTGGGTCGAGCGCGGAGCACGGCTCGTCCATGAGCAGGACTTCTGGCTCCACGGCGATGGCACGTGCGATGCACAGTCGCTGCTGCTGACCGCCGGAGAGGCCGGAGCCCGGCTTGTCCAGACGGTCCTTAACCTCTTCCCACAGGTTCGCGCCGCGCAGTGCCTTCTCGGTCAGCTCGTCGGCCTCGGACTTGGAGAGCTTCTTGTTGTTCAGACGAACACCGGCCAGCACGTTGTCCTGGATGGACATGGTGGGGAAGGGGTTAGCCTTCTGGAAGACCATGCCCACCTCGCGGCGGACGTTGACGGGGTCGACGCCAGCGCCGTAGATGTCCTTGCCATCCATCTTCACGCTGCCCTCGACGCGGGCGCCCGGGATAACCTCGTGCATGCGGTTCAGGGTGCGCAGCACGGTGGACTTACCACAGCCGGACGGGCCGATGAACGCGGTGACGGACTTCGGCTCGATGGTCATGGTCACCCCCTCGACCGCGCGGAAATCGCCGTAGAAGATGTTCAGATCCTCGATGTCGATTTGCTTAGACATTTTTCCTCCAGTGTTTTCTGTGCGCACCGCTTCGGGTGGCGCGGGGAACCGGTTTCTTTGGGACGTCGCCGGCTCGGCGTGGGCGTTGAAGTTCTTCTTTTTGGGGTGCTGCTCCCGGGGCTGGCCCGGGAACAGCAGCTCCCGATGGCCTTAGCGGCCCGACTTCGGGGCGAGCACCTTGGACAGGATGCGGGCGCCGAGGTTGAGGAGCATCACGATGACGATGAGCACGAGGGCTGCGGCCCAGGCGCGGTCGGTGGACGCGATTGCTGCGGTACCAGGTGCGGTCGGGCGGGTGACGGAGTCGTAGATGAAGGTCGGCAGGGTGGACATCCAGCCGGAGAAGACGTTCCAGTTCACGCTCGCGGCGAAACCGGCGGTGACCATGATCGGGGCGGTCTCACCGATGACGCGCGCGATGGCGATGGTGATGCCGGACAGGATGCCGGAGATCGCGGTTGGCAGGACGATCTTCATGATGGTCTTCCACTTCGGCACACCCAGGGCGTAGGAGGCCTCGCGCAGATCGTGCGGCACCAGTCGCAGGATTTCCTCCGTGTTTCGGACCACGACCGGGATCATGAGCACGGAGAGGGCCACGGCGGCGGAGATACCGGATTTGGCGGCCGTCAGGTTCTCAGGGGAGACCAGCTCGATCACCGTGGAGAACAGGGAGAACGCGAACAGACCAGCGACGATGGACGGGATGCCCGTCATGACGTCCACGAAGAAGGTGATGGCACGGCCGAGCGCGCCGGACTTCTTATCGTTGGCGTACTCCACCAGGTAGATCGCGCAGAGCACACCGATCGGGATGGAGATGATCGCTGCAGCGAGGGTGATCAGCAGGGTACCGACGATCGCGTGGTGGAAACCACCCATGAGCTCGGACTCGCCGGCCGCGAACTCCTTATCGTAGATGCCCTTCATGCCCTCCATGGAGCGGTTCAGCAGGGAGCTGTTTTCCAGCAGCACCGGGCCACCCTTTTCAATGGCCATCCACAGCAGGGAGACCAGGGGGACCAGCGCGAGGGCGAATGCTGAGGAGACGAGCACGGTGGCCACGCGGTACACGGCCTTGCGCTTGCCCTCGACAGCGCCGGACCAGGCAAAGGTCACCACCAGGTTGAACAGGCCAGCCAGGAAAGCGGCCAAGGCGATGGAGAAACCATCCGAGATGAGGGCCGTGACGACGATCGCGGCGACAACGGAGGCAGCGATGATGGCGTAGGGGGCCCACTTCGGCAGGTGGTTGACGACCAGGTGTGAGGCGCTGCTGTTGCCCTTCGCGTGGGCCGGTGCGCCCTCACGTGGGGTGTCAGCGGTCGCGGTGTTCTTCTTGTCAGCCATGAGATCAGTGCCCCTTGACGGTCGTGCGTGCGACGATCCAGCGTGCGGTCATGTTCACGATCAGGGTGATGGTGAACAGAACCAGGCCGATCGAGATGAGTTCGGACATGCGCAGGCCCGCTGCCTCTGGGAAGTTCTGCGCGATCTCTGCCGCGATGGTTTGGTTACCGGAGAGCAGCAGGGAAACGATGAGGCCGCCGGAGGAGAGCACCATGGCCACCGCCATGGTCTCGCCGAGCGCGCGGCCGAGCCCCAGCATCACGGCGGAGACGATGCCGGAGATACCGAAAGGCAGGACGGCCATGCGGATCATTTCCCAGCGGGTCGCGCCGAGAGCTAGAGCGGCTTCTTCCTGCAGGCGCGGAGTCTGCAGGAAGACCTCGCGGACCAGGGAGGTAATGATCGGCAGGATCATGATGGACAGCACCAGGCTGGCGGTGAGCAGAGTACGGCCGGTTTGGGAGACCGCGCCGTCGTCGTCCGCGGAAAAAATCGGGATCCACCCCAGGTACTTCGCGAACCACTCGTAGAGCGGGACGAAGCGACCGGACAGTGCCAGACCCCAGAGGCCGTAGACGACGGACGGGATGGCAGCCAGCAGGTCGATCGTGTACCCCAGCACCGGAGCCAGCTTGCGGGGCGCCATGTGCGTCGTGA
The DNA here is from genome assembly GCA_020741275.1 of Corynebacterium urealyticum. Classification (GTDB taxonomy): domain Bacteria; phylum Actinomycetota; class Actinomycetes; order Mycobacteriales; family Mycobacteriaceae; genus Corynebacterium; species Corynebacterium urealyticum_A. The sequence continues at coordinate 19,445 of DYZK01000076.1, read as the reverse complement.
ACAGGGCGATCCCGATGGCAAACGGAGTGGCCACGATCAGGGAGATGATCGCGGAGATCAACGTGCCGATGATCAGCGGGAATACGTAGGGGAGGAAACCACGGCCACCGGTGATGGTCGACGGGTCGTCGAAGGACGCCTTGATGGTGTCCGTGGACTGCAGGAAGAGGAAGAACGCGACACCAGCGAGGATGGCGAGGATCAGGACGCCGGCGGCGAGGGCGAGGAAAGAAAAGATTCTGTCCCCGGGCCTGACGACGGTTCCCTTCTTTGCCTGCTTCGCGGGCGCAGCGGTGGCTGTGTCAGCTGACAAGAGAGCTCCTGTGCGGGGTGAGTGTGGGGTGGTATGGGGTGCCAATCAAAGTTGCTGATTCGCGCGTGAAGCTGGGTTGGTCTATCGAGAGGTTTTTTTTCGAAAGACCAACCCAGCCTCGTGTTTAGGATGCGAGCGTTAAGGACGCGGGGCTATTACTTCTTGACCTCGATCTGGTCGAGGACCTTGGTGATCTTGCCGCGCAGCTCGTCGGAGATCGGGGCGGAGCCGGCGTTGTCCGCTGCAGACTGCTGGCCCTCCTCGCTGACGACGAAGTTCTCCCAGGCCTTGACCAGGTCGACCTTCTCCTGGCTGTCGTAGCTGGAGCAGACGATGTGGTAGGAGACCAGGACGATCGGGTAAGCGCCCTCGGCGTCGATGTCGCGCTTCAGCTCGACGGCGATGTCACCCTCGTGGCGGCCCTCAGCGACCGGGGACTCGTCGACGACCTTGGCGGCAGCCTCTGGGGTGTACTCGACGAAGTCCTCGCCGACCTTGATGGCGGCCTTGCCCATGTCGTCGGAGACGGCGGAGGCGTCGGCGTAACCGATTGCGCCCTCGGTGTCGGCAACGAGGGAGACGACGCCGTCGGTGCCCTGTGCAGCCTCGCCGCCGTACTCAGCCGGGAACTCCTCGGCAGCCTCGTGCGGCCACTCGGCCTTGGCGGCCTTGTTGAGGTAGTCGGTGAAGTTCTTGGTGGTGCCGGACTCATCGGAGCGGTGGACGGCGGTGATCTTGGTGTCCGGGAGGTCTGCCTCCGGGTTCAGCTTGGCGATCTGTGGGTCGTTCCACTTGGTGATCTTGCCAGCGAAGATCTTTGCTGCGGTGGCAGCGTCGAGGTTCAGCTTGTCCACGCCCTTGAGGTTGAAGGCGATGGCGATGGGGGAGACATAGACCGGGAACTCGAAGGCGCCGTTCTCGCCACAGACCTTCTTGGACTGAGCGATCTCGTCCTCGTCCATGAAGGCATCGGAGCCGGCGAAGTCGGCCTTACCTGCCAGGAACTGCTTGCGGCCGGCACCCGAGCCGTCCGGGGAGTAGTTGATGCTCGCGCCGGAGTTCTGGGCGGAGAAGTCGGTGGTCCATGCCTGGATAGCAGCCTTCTGGGAAGAGGCGCCGATACCGACGATGTTGCCGGAGACCTGCTGGCCGTCGTTGCCGGAGCCAGCCTCCTGGTCGCCGGTGGCGGAGTTGCCGCCACAGGCGGTCAGGGTGAGAGCAGCTGCAGTCAGGACTGCAGCAGGAGCGAGGCGGTTGAGCTTCACGTAAGGAGCCTTTCTTCTTTCAACTACGTGCGGGGTTTCCCCGATACGAATGAAAAGATAAAAGGCGTGAGTGACGACCGGTTCCTTTTCAGGTGAACCTTAGGTGAAGTTTTGGTTCTTCCAGCTCAGAGGCTGTTTTCCTGCCCATTTTTCGCTGTGAAGACGCCTCTGGCCCGGGTTCGTTAACAAAACCAGGGCCAGAGAACATTCGCGGGGCGCATGCTGCCGCGTCAGCGGTGCGACTTAGTCCTGCTCGCCATCCGGGGTGTCGGGCAGTGGCTTGCGACCACTCTGGGTGTCGTACATGCTCGCGAGAGTCGGCTCGAAGCTGCCGGTCAGCAGGTACTCCACACGGTGGGAGACGTTGACCGCCTGGTCGCCGAAACGCTCGAAGTAGCGGGAGATGAGGGTGACATCCGCGATCTGGCTCGGGGAGATTTCGCTGCGGGCGAGCTCGCCGATGATGGTGAACACGCGAAGGTGCAGGGTATCCATCTCCTCGTCGATGGCCGCGATCATCGGAACGGCGGAGGTTCCCGGCTCGGTAAGCAGCTGGACGAGGGCGCGGCCAATGCGCACGGCAGTGGTGCCCATGTGGGTGAACACGTCGCGGAACTGGTCCGGGAGGGCGTTCTCCGGGTAACGGATGCGAACCAGGGAGCCGATGTGTCGGGCGAGGTCGCCCATGCGCTCGATGGCCACGGACATCTTGAGCGCGGAGATCACCACGCGCAGGTCGGCGGCGACGGGGGCCTGCAGCGCGAGGACTTCGGCGGAGCGCTGGTCCAGGTCCGCCTGCATGCCGTCAATGGAATCATCATCGCTGATGACCTGTTGGGCCAGCTCCAGGTCATTGTTCAGCAGCGCCTCCACGGACTTCTCCATGGCTGAGGTGGCCTTCTCGGCCATTTCGACGAGGCTGTCTGCGATAGATTCGAGTTCGTTGCGGAAGACTTCGCGCACTCGAGGTCCTTTCTTTACAAATCCAGTGTGGGCGAGACCCACGGCAATTAAAGACGAGGCTTGCAGCCCGAGGTGAACTCGGAGTTTCAGTGGTGTGAATTCCACACGAAACCTCGCTCCCAGCCCCACCCGCGCCGTGGTGAGCCGCCTGTTTGCAGTTTAGAGTGGGGGCGTGGATGTGTTGCTCATTTCGCTTATCGCTGGTGCGGTCGGCGTCGTTTTAGGTGTTCTGCTCAGTCTCGTATTTCGGGCGGTGGGACGTCGCCGCCAGGTCATCGAGGAGGATCCGGACGAGGGGCTGCCAGCAGGGATGGACGAGGTCCTGGCTGCACTTCCCAGCGCCGCCATCGTCATTGACTCGGACGGGGAGGTGATTAAGGCCTCCACCGCGGCCTACGCTCTGGGGTTGGTCGACGGTCCAGCTTTTGCTTCCCCGCAATTGCAGGAGACAGTGGCCCGGGTGGCGGATCGTCGTATTTACGAGGACGTCAATTTCGTCATTAAGCACGACGCGAATGAATACTCCCGCCGCTTCCTTCACGCGGGTGTTGCCCCGCTGGGTAAGGGCTATGTGCTGGTGTTGTGCGACGACGAGACGGAGTTCCACCGCGTCGAGGCTGTACGTCGCGACTTTGTGGCCAACGTGTCCCACGAGCTGAAGACCCCCATCGGGGCGATTTCGCTGCTGGCCGAGGCCGTGACGGACTATTCCGATGACCCGGAGGCGGTGCACCGTTTCGGCGGGAAGATTCAAAAGGAGTCCACCCGGCTGGTTCACCTGGTGCAGGAGATCATCGACCTCTCCCAGGTCCAGGACAACGAGGGCCTCGAGTCCTCCGCCGTCATTGAGGTATCGGACGTGGTGGAGGAGGCGATCGACCGGGCACGGACGAACGCGGAATCCAAGAACATCACGATGAACGTTGCACTGAGCCCCGACCTGCGGGTGGAAGGATCCTTCGACCTATTGGCTAAGGCAGTGCGCAACCTGGTGGATAACGCAGTTAATTACTCGAGCGCCCACACAGAGGTCGGCATCAGCACTGAGCGGCGTGGCAATTCCGTGGCATTGGTCGTCACGGACCACGGCATCGGGATGAGTTCGAAGGAAACAGACCGCATCTTTGAGCGTTTTTACCGGGTGGATAAGGCGCGGTCTCGCAACACTGGCGGCACGGGCTTGGGGCTGTCGATCGTGAAGCACATCATCGCCAAGCACGGCGGCAAGATCAAGGTATGGAGCCGCCCGGGAGAGGGTTCAACGTTCACGGTTCTCCTGCCGCTCGCGCACGAGGACCGGCGGCACGACAGCGAAGCATCCAGCGAAGTAGTGGCTGGCGGTTAGTCCGCCGGTCTGTGAGAGAGGAAAAGGAAGATGACGAAGATTCTGTTGGTTGAGGACGAGGAGTCCCTGTCCGATCCGCTGTCCTATCTGCTGGAGCGGGAGGGCTATGACGTTTCGATCGCGGAGGACGGCCTGAAGGCTGTCGAGATGTTCGAGCTGCATGGCGCGGACATCATTCTGTTGGATCTCATGCTGCCGGGCCTGCCGGGGACCGAGGTGTGCCGGGCGATCCGGGCGAAGTCGATGGTGCCGATTATCATGCTGACCGCGAAAGACACGGAGATCGATAAGGTCGTTGGCCTGGAGCTGGGGGCGGATGATTATGTGACCAAGCCGTATTCCTCCCGCGAGCTGCTGGCCCGTATCCGCGCGGTGTTGCGCCGTGGCCAGGCCCAGGGGTCGGAAGGGAGCAGCAATGTGCTGGAGGCCGGGGGAGTGCGTGTCGACGTGGACCGTTACGTGGTCACGGTGCGCGGGGAGGACCTGCAGCTGCCACTGAAGGAGTTCGAGCTGCTGGAGATGCTGGTGCGCAACGCGGGTCGCGTGATGACCCGTGACCAGCTGATCGACCGTGTGTGGGGCTCGGACTACGTGGGTGATACGAAGACACTTGATGTCCACGTGAAGCGGCTTCGCACGAAGATTGAGGAGAATCCTTCGAAGCCGGAGCTGCTGGTGACCCTGCGCGGGCTGGGCTATAAGTTCAACGCCTAGGCATAAAGAAATCCCCCGGCAGGAAAACCTGCCGGGGGATTATCAGTGGTGGGCCATCAGGGATTCGAACCCCGGACCCACTGATTAAGAGTCAGTTGCTCTAACCAACTGAGCTAATGGCCCATCTTGCTGCGTGGTGAACACTGCTTTGCGTGTGCTCTCCGCGGCAACGAGATGAAACTATATTAGGCTTTTTAAAAGTTGGCAAATCGCCTGGTCATGGCGCAAAACTAGCGGTTTCATAACAGTGTTCTAACACTTGCCACGTTGCACATCCTGTTTGTCTGCCTGACCGGCTAAGCTAACCGGGTATTAGAAATTGCCAGCGGACCCGCCGCCCACCACGGTGGCCAGGGGCCGCGCGAACTGCTGTCGATCGTTTCCAATGCCCGCCCACCGTGTGAGCGGACACCACTGGGGAAGGCTGGAAGCCGGCAGCGCCCTACCTGGGAGCCCATGATGTCCTTTCTTTCGCGAATCGGTCAGCGCCAGGCCGGACGTGTATTGAATCCTCGCCGCGCCATCGTTGCTGCCGTTGCAGCAGCCAGCCTCGTCACACTCGGGGCGTGCACGATCGACACCGACCGTTCGACGGATGACACCTCCGCCACGGGGGAAAAGCAGGAGAAGAAGGTCGGAATCACCGCATCCGTGAAGGACGGAGCCGAGGGCGTGAACCCCACCGAGACGGTGACGTTGACGTCCGACAAGGCAATGTCCGACGTCAGCCTCATGGACGGTGCCGGCAATGTCATCGAGGGCAAGCTCAACAAGGACAAGACCGAATGGCGAAGCACGGGCGGAATGGAATACGGCTCGGCCTACACGCTCACGGCGACCAACGGTGAGACGGACCTGAACCAGACCTTCACCACGGTCCAGCCCAACGTCCTGACCAACGCTTATCTCGCGCCGCTGGATGGGGCCACCGTGGGTGTGGGGCAGTCCATCGCGCTGAAGCTCGACTCCGTTCCTACGGATCGCAAGGCGGTCCAGGACGCGATCAGTATCAAGACCGAGCCGAAGGTGGATGGCGCGTTCTACTGGATCAGCAACACTGAGGTTCGCTGGCGTCCGGAGAATTATTGGAAGCCGGGAACCACCGTGACCGTGGATGCGAAATTGCGTGGCGTGGACCTCGGCGACGGCCTGTACTCCGCTAACAACCGCAAGGCGAAGTTCACCATCGGTGATGACATCCGCGCCGTCGTCGACGATGCTGCGAAGACGATGACCGTGACGAAGAACGGCCAGACGTTGAAGACGATGCCGACGTCCAACGGCCGTGATAACACGCAATGGGCGACCCCGAACGGCGTCTACCAGATCGGCGACCAGTACGAGGCGCTGACGATGGACTCCAATACGTTCGGCTACTCCGAGGCTGAGGGCGGGTATGTCACGGACGTGTCCTATGCGACCCAGATGAGCTATTCCGGGATCTACATCCACGCAGCCCCATGGTCGGTGTGGGCGCAGGGCAGCCAGAACACCTCCCACGGCTGCATCAACCTGTCCATGGAGAACGCGAATTGGGTGTACCAGAACTTCAAGCGCGGGGACATCGTGACGGTGAAGAATTCCACGGGCCCCACGCTGCCGGGCTACGACGGCCTGGGGGACTGGAACATCGATTGGGCGACGTGGAAGGCCGGTAACGCCGGCGACGGCCCGCAGTACTAATTCCGGGGCTTAGGTACGCCACGCCCGGGTCGCGGCTCGAGCGGTGACGGCGGCCTTGCGGGGCGCGGAAACCCGAATCCGGCCCGCCATGATCTCGGCGACGCTGGCTTGGTCCAGCAGCTCGGTGAGCTCCGCGAACAGCGCGTGGGTGGCCGCAACTCCCGCTCGCGCGGTGGCGGGCAGCAGGCTAATGGCGCTGTCCGCCAGGGCGAGGTCGGCGCGGATCGCCGCGATATAGGCAGCCTTCTGCTGCTCGGTAAGGGGAGCGGCTGCTGGGGAGGGGGTCCTGTGAGGCGTGATGTCGGCGGTGCGCGTTGCTGAAAGATCGCCCGTGCGCGCAGGCCGACTGGTCACTGCCTCGCCAGAGACGTAGTTTCGCCCTAGCTGTTCGGTGTCCTCGGCTATGTCGCGGAGGAAATTCACTTTCTGGAAAGCCCGCCCCAAGGCCAGTGCCCCCTCGTTGGCCTGGATTCGTCGCTGCGCGGACCACGGGCGCCCGCGCCCGGCGGAATCTGCGGCGAAGATGGCGTTGCACATCAGCCCAATGACCTCGGCGGAACCGTGGACATAAGAGTTGACACTCGCGGCGTCGTGAACCGCGACGAGAGTGTCCTGGCGCATCGAGGTGAAGAAATCCCGCACGTCGGCGTCCTCGATCCCGCACTCGGTCGCGGTGCGGGCGAAGGCGTGTAGCACCAGGTCCGTGCTGAAACCGCGGTCGCAAGCCTGGTACACCGCCTGCTCGTAGGCATCGAGGCAGGCGCGGGTGGCTTCGGTACTCAGGCCAGCACCGGCGGCGACCCCGTCGACGATCTCATCGGCCACCCGCACCATGGCGTAGAGGTTGCGCACGTGGGTGCGCACCGGCTCGCGCAGCAGGGAGGTGGCCAGGGAAAAGCTGGTGGAATATCCTCTCATGACCTCAGCTGCCGCACGCTGGGCCACGGCCGTGTACTTCTCCGCGGGGCTGGGGTGCGGGCGGTGGGGGAGCTTCATGATGGATCTGACTCTAGCCCACCGGGTGCAGCCGACCATCGCTAGCATCGTGCGAGCCGCCCAGCGTAGGCTGGTGGTGCTCCAACGGGTGGCGCCACGTGCGCTCACGTTGAGGAAAGCGAAGCAAGAAAAAGAGGAAGGGATGAGCAGTCATGGCTGCACAGGTTTACAAGGTTGAGGGCATGAGCTGTGGGCACTGCGAGGCCGCTGTGACCGAGGAACTCTCCGCGCTGGGCGGGCTCAGCGAGATCGCTGTATCTGCTGAGAAGGGCACCGCCACCTTCGATAACGACGGCTCCGTCAGCGAGGAGCAGATCATCGCTGCGATCGACGAGGCTGGCTACGACGCGGCGCGCGCCTAGGCCTTCTAGCGCTGTTGTCGGTTCCTCTGGCCCCGCGTGACCAGGTAGGCCACCGAGCCGAGAATCCGAAACACCAGGATCGCGAGGAACCACAGTAGGGCGGCTCGGGACGTGTTCTGGTCCTTAAACAACAGGATCAGCGCAGTTGCTAGCAGGGCGACCCAAGCGACCGCCAGACCTGCCCACAAGAGGTCGTATGCTGGCGGAATTGTGTTACCACCCTCCACGGGGAGGGAATCGCCAGTGGCGACAATAGGCTTCATGGATCTCACTATGACGCTGCGGGGCCGGCATGCTGGTTTAATGCTCAGAGAGGAGAGGGGGCGGCTCCGTGATCGCGCGAGGCCCCAGTAGCAATGCAAAATCCCCGGCAGGTTTAACCCGCCGGGGATTTTCTCTGGGGTGACTGACGGGACTCGAACCCGCGACACCCAGGATCACAACCTGGTGCTCTACCAGCTGAACTACAGTCACCATCACTGCTCTAAGACAGCGAGAACTATATTAGGCCAGAACCAGAAAACCGCCAAAACGCCAGCGTGGAGGCCCCGGGACCGCCGTATCCCGCCACGCAACCCTGCCCTAGGACCAGGGCTCGACCGCGGCCTCAGCGGCCGCGAGGATCTGCCTCTTATCCGGCCCGGGCGCGTCGACCATGATTGCGTTCCGGTAGAACGTCAGCTCCTGAATGGACTCCTGAATATCCGCCAGCGCCCGGTGGGAAAGCCCCTTCTGTGGCTGGCCCGCGTACACCTTGGGGTACCAGCGGCGCGCGAGCTCCTTGATGCTGGAGACATCGATCATGCGGTAGTGCAGGAACTCGTCCAGCTTCGGCATGTACTTCGCGATGAAGCGGCGATCCGTGCCGATGGAGTTGCCCGCCAGCGGCGCGGCCCCCTCGACCTCCACGAAACGCTGCACATACTTCAGCACCTGCTGCTCCGCCTCCGCGAGGGAGAGCGTGGACTCCCGGATCTGATCGGTCAGCCCCGAGCGGGCGTGCATGTTCTGCACGAAGTCATCCATCTCTGCGAGCTCGTCCTCGCTTGCGTGGATGACCAGATCGATGCCCTCGTCAAGGGGGCGCAGTTCGGCGTCGGTGACGATCACCGCAATCTCCACCAGGACGTGGCGGTCGGGGTCCAGGCCGGTCATCTCGCAGTCTGCCCAGACGATGCGGTCGTTCTTCGCTACCTGATTAGGGGTGGACACTATGTTCCCTGCGTTCCTTCGTTCTTGCTTTTAGTTCTGCTGCTTCTTCGCCGCTTCCTCCGCCGCGACCTCGGCCGCCATCTTGCGGTAGAGCTTCGCCATGATCGGCGCGCTCACGCGGCGAGGGACGTAGGTGGACAGGAAGTTCATCGCCTTCGACAGCGGACCGGGGACGACGCGCAGCTTGTTCGCGGCCAGCGCCTCCAGCGTTTCGATGGCGCAGTCCTCGTAGGTGGTCCAGACGAAGTCCGGCACGGCCCGATCCACGCCGGTCTTCTTCTCTTCCTCTTTGACCTCTTCGCGCACGGGCCCTGGGGCCAGCAGCGTGCACTTGATGCCCTTGGGCTTCAGCTCGTAGTGCAGGGCCTCGGTGTAGGTGTTGACCATGGCCTTGGTGCCGACGTAGGTCGCGTTGCCCGGAATCGCCATGTTTCCGGCCGCGGAGCCGACGTTGACGATGCCACCCTCGCCGCGGGCCAACATCCGGGGCAGGACGGCGGCGGTGAGCTCGAATAGGGCGGTGGCGTTCAACTCGAACTGGGCGCGCTCCCCGTCGTAATCGAGGTCGGAGAAGTCACCGAAGGTGGCGATGCCAGCGGAGTTGATGAGGATGTTGACGTCCAGGTCCTCGACCTCGGCGATGAGCTCCGCGCGGGCAGCGGCGTCGGAAAGGTCGACGGAACGAATGCGGACGTCCCGGCCGGGCAGCTGCTCGGCGATGGCCTCCATGGGGCCGGTGGAGCGGGCAACCAGGATGAGGTCGTGCCCGCGGCGCCCCAGTTCGAGCGCCAAGGCCTCGCCGATGCCGGAGGACGCGCCGGTTACGAGGGCGAAAGTGCCGGCCCGGGGGTAGGGGATGCTGTGCTCGGTGGTCAAGAAGGCTCCTCACGTTGGCGGATAGGCGCGCAGGCCTATCGCCTGCGCGGGGTTCTTACTCACCGCAGCAAGCCACGCGGGTGTGCGCGGGCGGCGAGCCTTAAGAACCGTGCTGCGTCAATCCTAGGTCACCGCCGCCAGCGAGGTAGCCGTCCCTACAAAGCACAAAGCGCCCCCGGCAGGATTCGAACCCGCGACACATGGGGTAGAAACCCACTGCTCTAATCCACTGAGCTACGGAGGCGTGCAGCGAGCGTGTTCCCGGCTACCGGGTGCTGCTACGCACCATAGGTTAGTTGATGCCTGGGGAAATGGTAATCACCAGGTCGGGGGGTATTGTGTGAGTCATGTCTGCGCCTGTGAAGAACGCCGCCGCCCCCGCCCAATCGGGGAGCGGTGCACAGAAACTAGGCCCGCCAATCCTCGTCTACATTGCCGCCGCGCTCGTGGCTGGCATCGTCGGCGCTGTCATCAGCGTCGAGTTCTTGGGCGAGTCCCTCGCTGCCCTCGGTGTGCCGGATCCGGGTACTGCGACAACCTTCGGCCTGCCTTTCCTGCGTTCCGCCGCCACGCTGATTGGTTGCATGGGCGTGGGCGGGTTCTTGATGAGCGCCTTCGGCGCCCCGCCGCGCAAGGACGGCTACCTGGATTACGACGGCTACGCCGCAGCCCGTACCGGCCAGTGGGGAATGTTCCTGTGGGCCGTGTGCGCTCTGCTCCTGATTCCGTTGTACATGTCCGATGTGTCGGGCTCGCCGCTGAAGGAAACCCTGAAGCCAGATCTGTGGGGTGTGGCGATTCAGCAGGTCTCCACGGCAAAGGCCTTTCTTGCAGTGGCGATCATCGCTGGCCTGACCTGGTTCTTCTCCCTGCTGACCCGCAAGTGGATCTGGCAGCCGGTCTTCCTGGCACTGGCGCTGTGCACGATGATCCCTCTTGCCCTGGATGGGCACTCTGCCTCGGGCGGTAACCATGACTTTGGCGTGAATTCCCTGCTGTGGCACGTGATGGCCACCGCCGTGTGGGTTGGTGGTCTGATGGCCCTGGTCGCGCACGCGAAGCGCCGCGGCCCGCACCTTGCGCTGATCACGAAGCGCTATAGTTTCGTGGCCTTCTGGGCTTTCGTCGCGGTGGTTCTCTCTGGCCTGGTGAACGCTGCGATCCGCGTGCGCTTCTCGGAGTGGCTGAGCACCGACTACGGCCTGGTGATCACCGCCAAGGCGGTGCTCGGCATCGTCCTGCTGGTGTGTGGCTACTTGCACCGCCAGTCGGTCATCCCGAAGCTGGAGGCCGCCGAGGGCGAGGGGGGCAGCTCCACCGCCGAGGCGCGGAAGGCGTTTAGCCGCCTGGCGATCGGCGAGATCATCGTCATGGCCGGTGCCATTGGCGTGGCGATTTCCCTGTCTCGCATCCCACCCCCACTGCCGCAGCAGATCGAGATCACCACGATGGATATCCTGCTGGGCTTCCGCCTCACCGAGCCGCCGAACTACCTCCACATGTTCGGCATGTTCCGCCTGGACTTGATCTACGGCGTGGGCGCGATCATCCTTCAAGCTCTGTACATGTGGGCCTGGTTTACGCTGCGCAAGAAGGGCCAGGACTGGCCGATCAACCGCCTGCTCTGGTGGACCGCCGGAAACGTCTTCCTCCTCTACGCCACGAGTTCCGGGCTGGGCATGTACGCGATGGCGATGTTCTCCCCGCACATGCTGCAGCACATGATCCTGGCTATGGTGGTCCCGATCTGTTGGGCGCTCGGTGGCCCGATGACTCTCTTCCTGCGAGCACTTCCCGCCGCCGGCCGCGACGGGGTGCCGGGGCCACGCGAGTGGCTGGTGGTGTTCATCAACAACCCTATTTCGCGCTTCTGGACCCACCCCATCGTCGCGGGCATCCAGTTCGTCGTGGGCTTCTACTGGCTGTACTTGTCCACCCTCTTCGACTGGATGGGCAGCAACCACTCCGGCCACCTCTTCATGATCGGGCACTTCCTGATCTCGGGTTATATCTACTTCTGGGTGATCATTGGTGTGGACGCCGCCCCGCGCCACATCTCCGCGTTCAACAAGATGCTCGTGCTCTTCGGCTCCGTGGTCTTCCACGCCTGGTTCGGCATCGCCCTGATGCAGATGCGCAGTCCGATGAACGCGGACTTCTACCAGCGCCTGGACTTCCCTTTCGCGGTGGACATCCTCCACGACCAGTGGGTGGGTGGCGCGATCGCCTGGGGCCTGGGCGAGCTGCCGCTGCTGATCGTCTCCATCGCCCACGGTGTGCAGTGGTACCGCTCCGAGGACCGGGAGGCGAAGCGCTACGACCGCCACCAGGACCGCACCGGTGGCCAGGATCTGCAGGCCTATAACGCGATGCTGGCCAGCATGACCGGCGAGGGCGGGGACTTCGGCGAGAAGGAGTACTACACCGCCGACTACGAGACCGAATCCGTGCAGAGCCAGCTGCACACCGAGAAGCAGCGCCGCCGCAAGCAGGTCCGCCGCCGCAAGGGGCAGAAGTTCACCGACTTGCCGTCCCCGGAGTACGGTGCGAACATCCCGGGCGCTTATGGCCAGGCTCCGCGGTCTCAGCGCGCGGCCCCGGAGCCCGGCGTTAAGTCCGACGGCGCTTCCCCCGAGGACGCCGATTAGCCCGTTACCGCTTCTTTCGAGGACGTCACCAGCCCCGCCTGGTGGCGTCTTTTTCTTTTGTTCATGCCCCGACTCGTGCGGGGGTGGCATGACGGGAGCGTCGAGGCGGGGGGGGGAGGCGTGTCAAGGGCCACGGGTGGAGTTCTGTGGACTTCTCACATGACGGGACCACTATCCACAGCCCGGCTCCGCGAATCAGGTGTGCTGGCCGGGGCATTCGGTAAACCAATGGCTACGCGCCGCAGCAGAATCCGCGGCGTGGTGCTCAAAGAAGGACCTACCGGCGGGGGAGCTAACTGCCGGTGGGGGACAAGCAATTCACGCGAAGAAGGAGTGGTCCACGATGAGCAGCCAGATGGCAACGATTCACCTCACCGGAAACATGGTGAGCAACCCGGAAATGAAGCACCGCACCGAGGACGCAGCGATGGCCGTGTTCCGCATGGCGGTCAACCACCGCTACCAGGACCGCAACGGCCAGTGGGTGGACGGCAGCCCCACCTTCGTCACGGTACAGTGCTGGGGGAAGCTGGCCCAGAACGTGGTCAGCGATGGTTATAAGGGCATGCCGGTCGTGGTGGTCGGTCGGCTCTACCAGTCCACGTGGACGGCGCAGGATAGTGGGGAGAAGCGTTCCGCATTGCGTATCCGTGCGAGCCACGTGGGAGCGGACATGGGCCTGCGGCGGGTGACGGTCACACGCGAGGAGCCGGTGGGAAATAAGCAGCAGTCCAGTCAGGATGACGCCGATGCGGCCACGTCGCAGGCCGAAGACACACCGGCGGACAACGTGGCACCGGGAAGCGAGACTGAGGAGCGCGAACTCGTTGGCGCGGCTGCGCCACCGTTCTAAGACACTTCTCGCCCTTCCTTCCGGAATCGGGGGGACCTGTTGGAGGGGCGGGCAACACAGGCTGGGGCTGAAAGGGGGAGCCTCGGCCTGTTGTCGTCGTAGCAGCTGCTGAAAGCAGGCAGGGGCTGTCGGGAAATCTTGAAATCGGTGCCGAACACGTAGACTATGGGGCAGCGATTTATCGAACTTTTTCTTCAACGGAAAGGCTGAAGTAGTTCACCGTGGGCGAATTTATCTACACCATGAAGAACGTGCGCAAGACGCACGGCGACAAGGTCATCCTCGATGACGTCACGATGATGTTTTACCCGGGCGCCAAGATTGGCGTCGTGGGACCGAATGGCGCCGGTAAGTCCTCGATCCTGAAGATCATGGCCGGCCTGGACCAGCCCTCCAACGGTGAGGCCTACCACGACCCGGGCGCGACCGTGGGCATCCTGCAGCAGGAGCCGCCGCTGAACGAGGAGAAGACGGTCCGCCAGAACGTCGAAGAGGGCCTGGGCGACATCTTCGAAAAGAAGCAGCGCTTCGAGCAGATCGCCGAGGAGATGGCGACCAACTACACCGACGAGCTCATGGAAGAGATGGGCAAGCTCCAGGAGGAGCTCGACGCCGCTGACGCCTGGGAAGTCGACTCCAAGATTGAGCAGGCCATGGAGGCCCTGCGCTGCCCGCCGTCCGATGAGCCGGTGACCAACCTCTCCGGTGGTGAGCGCCGCCGCGTGGCTCTGGCGAAGCTGCTGCTCTCCGAGCCGGACCTGCTGCTGCTGGACGAGCCGACTAACCACCTGGACGCCGAGTCTGTCCTGTGGCTGGAGAAGCACCTGGCTGACTACAAGGGTGCTGTCCTGGCCGTGACCCACGACCGCTACTTCCTCGACCACGTCGCAGGCTGGATCTGTGAGGTTGACCGCGGCAAGCTCTACCCCTACGAGGGCAACTACTCCACCTACCTGGAGACCAAGGCCAAGCGCCTCGAGGTCGCGGGTAAGAAGGATGCCAAGCTGCAGAAGCGCCTGAAGGAGGAGCTGGCCTGGGTTCGCTCCGGCGCGAAGGCCCGCCAGGCGAAGAACAAGGCCCGCCTCGAGCGTTACGAGGAGATGGCTGCGGAGGCTGAGCAGTACCGCAAGCTCGACTTCGAGGAGATCCAGATCCCGACCCCACCGCGTCTGGGCAACCAGGTCGTGGAGGTCAAGAACCTCACCAAGGGCTTCGGCGACCGCGTCCTGATCAAGGATCTTTCCTTCACCCTGCCGCGCAACGGCATCGTCGGTGTTATCGGCCCGAACGGTGTGGGTAAGACGACTCTGTTCAAGACCATTGTGGGCTTGGAAGAGCCGGACTCCGGCGAGGTCAAGGTTGGATCCACCGTGCAGCTGAGCTACGTGGACCAGAACCGCGAGAATATCGACCCGGAGAAGACCGTGTGGGAGGTCGTCTCCGACGGCCTGGACTACATCGTCGTCGGCCAGAACGAGATGCCATCTCGCGCGTACCTCTCCGCATTCGGATTCAAGGGGGCGGACCAGCAGAAGCCGTCCAAGGTGCTCTCCGGTGGTGAGCGCAACCGCCTGAACCTCGCGCTGACCCTGAAGCAGGGCGGCAACCTGATCCTGCTGGATGAGCCGACTAACGACCTCGACGTCGAGACCCTCGGCTCCCTGGAGAATGCGCTGCAGAAGTTCCCGGGCTGCGCCGTCGTGATTTCCCACGACCGCTGGTTCCTGGACCGCACCTGTACCCACATCCTCGCCTGGGAGGGCAACGTTGCCGAGGGCCAGTGGTACTGGTTCGAGGGCAACTTCGAGGACTACGAGAAGAACAAGGTCGAGCGCCTCGGCCCGGAGGCGGCACGTCCGTCCCGCGTCACGCACCGCCGCCTGACCCGCTAAGCGCTTAACCCGCTCAGCAGGGGCTTTAGCACTCGCGCTGTACTAGCGTGGGCGGTATGACCCCGCTGCGTTCAATCTCCGATACCTCCATCACCGAGCTGCCTGGCTACCAGCGCAACTTCGCGCCCGGCCAGCTTTCGGTGGGGCTCTCACTTCCCATCGGGCGCCGCGACAGCGAACGCCCCACGGAGGTAGCCAGCCCAGCAGGCTCGGGAAGTAGTACAGATCCCGCCGCTGACCTCGCCGAACAGCTACGCCTGATTCGTCTCGCCGAGGACGGCGGCTTTTCTGCTGTCTGGGCACGCGACATCCCCTTGAGCGTGGACACCTTCGGCGACGACGGGCAGGTCTACGACCCCTGGATGTACCTGAGCTACATCGCAGCACGGACCTCGACAATCGCGCTGGGGACCGCAGCGATCGTCGTTCCCTTCCAACACCCCCTCCTGATGGCCAAGCGGGCAGCAAGCCTGGACCGACTCAGCGGTGGCCGCTTCCTCATGGGAATCGCCACCGGCGACCGCCCAGAAGAATTCCCCGCATTCAACCAGGAGCAGGGCACCAGGGACGAGCGCTTCCGCGAGCACCTCGCCGTCTACAGCAAAGCACTACGCACGAGCATGCGTCCGATCCGCTGGTCCGAGGGAAAGGTCGGCGGTGCCGAGGTGCTTCCGAAGCCCATCGCCCACCACGTGCCCGTGCTGGCCACCGGCTCCTGTCAGCAGAGCCTGGAGTGGAAAGCGGAGCACACCGACGGCTGGTTCATGTACCACAAGGGCCTCGCCATCCAGCAGAAGAACGTCGACCAGTGGCGCGCAGCAGTCGTCGACACGTGCGGGGAAGGAAGCTTCAAACCCTTCCTGGAAGCCATGTGGATCGACCTCCACGAGGATCCGGACGCCCCAGCCCAGGGCGGAACCTTCGGCTACCGGCTCGGGCGAAACACCCTGGTCTCCCTGCTGAACTCGCAACGAGAGATCGGGATCAACCACGTCAGCATCAACCTGCTGGGCTCCACGCGCCGGGCCGGCGAGCAGATCGAAGAGATCGCCGAGCACGTCCTACCGAAGGTGAACGGATAGCTCCCTGGGCACGCAAGAGACATCCCATGAAGAGCAGAAACCACAGCTCACAGGCAGAAGAAAGGAATCCCGTGCCGAAGAAGCTCGCGCCCCGCGTCCTGTCCTGGGCATCCATCCTCGATGAGGGCACTGAACAGCAGGCAATCGACCTGGCCACCCTGCCCATCGTCACCCCGCACGTGGCGCTCATGCCGGATGCACACTTCGGCATGGGAAGCGCTGTCGGCACCGTCATCCCCACCGAAGGGGCGGTCATCCCGGCGGCTGTCGGCGTGGACATCGGCTGCGGTATGATCGCCGCCCGCACCACGTACACGGAAGAAGACATCGCCGACCTGGACCTCGTCGCCCTGCGTGACGAGCTGGAGCGTGCGATCCCGCTCTCGCCAGGAAACTACAACAAGAAGATCCACCTGGACCACACTGCCGAGCGCATCGCGGAACTGACAGAGCATGCCGAACGCGATGGGGTGGACCTCACTCACTCCCCGAAATGGCGCGAGCAGCTCGGCTCCCTGGGCGGCGGCAACCACTTCATTGAGCTGTGTATCGACGAAATGGGCCGGGTCTGGTGCTTCCTGCATTCCGGCTCCCGTGGAGTGGGCAACAAGATCGCGCAGAAGCACATCCGCATCGCCCAGCAGCAGTGCGCCGAGGCGGGTATCGAGCTGCCGCACCGCGATCACGCCTACCTGCGCGAGGGCACCCCGGAATTCGATCAATACATCGCCGAACTGCACTGGGCGCAGTCTTTCGCCCTTGCCAACCGCGAGGAGATGATGGATCGCTTCGTCGACCAGCTGGCCCGTGCCATGGGGGAGGAGGAAGCAGTGGAAGTCGAGCGCATCAACACCCACCACAACTACACCGAGCCCGTGGAGATAGACGGGCGCACGCTGTGGCTGACCCGGAAGGGCGCGATCAATGCGGAAGCCGGGCGCCCCGGCCTTATCCCCGGCAGCATGGGTGCGCGCTCCTACGTCACCCGCGGCAAGGGGAACACGCAGGCCTTCTGGTCAGCCCCGCACGGCGCCGGCCGGGTGCTTTCGCGCCGGGCTGCGAAGAAGCGCTATACCGCCGAGGACCTTGACCAGCGGATGTCGGGCATCGTCTACCGGCCGGGCCCGGCGTGGGTGGACGAGATCCCGGACGCCTATAAGCCCATCGATCAGGTGATGGCGGACGCCCGCGACTTGGTCGAGGTCGTCCACGAGCTGCGCCAGGTGCTGAACCTCAAGGGCACATAGCCGCGGGCGTGTGGTTAGGCTGGTGGCCATGACTGTGCAGCTGAGAATGGTAAACAAGGCCCCGCGCTCCGTGGCGCGCCGAATCGCAAGTGTTGCGGAGCGGGTACTGAGCATGGACCCCGAGGCGCTCGCCCGGCTGCGCCCATTGCCGGATGGCGTGGACATTTTCTTCTCGACGCCGTTGGGCTGCGCGCTCAGCCAGCGCTTGCCCGGGGCGGGGCTTAACGGAAAGGACGACGACGGCGACTCGACCGTCGTGCGGGCTGCCGCACTGAAGGATGCGCTGCAGCAGTGGGCCGACTCCGCAAGCACGGATGCGGGGGCTAAAGAGCCCGAAGCTATCTTCGATCTGGGGACCAGCGTGGACATGATGTGGCTGGGTGCCCTGCCCCCCGTCAGCGGCTTTCAACTGGTGGATTGGGTGCCCGCCGAGGTGCTGCGGGAGGTGTACCGCGAGATGGAGGAGGAGCACGAGCTGCGCGGCGGACCCGCGGGGCTAGCCCCTTCGATGCTGGACCAGGAGCTGGTGGAGGTCACCAGCGAGGCCGAAAACAACGCTGACCAGCAAGGAGCGTCCGAGGAAGCCCGGACCGAAAATACTGCTGGGGGAGCAGCGCCCCAGCTGGTGAACATCACCGGCCGGATGGTCGCCACGGCCGGAGCGACGGGCGTTATCAGCCCACCGCCCGCTGCATTGCAGGAGAAGTACCCGGGGCGCCAACTCGACGTGGTGCGCGTGGCCGCCACCGGGTCGTGGATCCGGCTGGATGGGGTCTTCGGCACCCTCTATGCGCCGCGTCCAGGGGGACTGGCGCGTCTGCCTTAGGCGTCCCAGGAGCGCCCGGAGCGCATGGTCGGCTCGTTGACCAGCATCTGCGCCACTCGCTCCATGTGATCCCACATCGCGGCTCGGTGCTCGGCCGGCAGGGTCTTTTCGTCAACGGTCTCCATGGCATTGGCCATGAGCTCCAGCCACCGGTCGCGAGCCGCCTCGTCGATGTGGAACTGGGCGTGGCGCATCCGCAGGCGGGGGTGGCCACGCTTCTCGTTGAAGGTTTCCGGCCCGCCCCAGTACTGCGCGAGGAACCAGCGCAGCCGATCCTCAGCACCCGCCATGTCATCGGCTGGGTACATCGGGCCAAGGATGTCGTCGTCCTTCACCTGCTTATAAAACTCGGACACGATGGTGCGGAAGGTTTCCTCGCCTCCAACTGCATCATAAAAAGTGCCCATTGTTCTTAAACTTTTCCTCTCTGGGGTGGCTGTCATTCGCACCACCCATCGGTGCACGCGGGCGGGGCCGGAGTCCCCGCCGCGGCTGGTTCTTTCCTCCCGAGACTAGCGTTTCCCGGCTGTTGCCGCGGGCTGCCCAATCTCGATCTGGCTCCGGCACCACGTACTAAGCCGCTACTCGGCGGCGTCGAAGGCCTGGGCAGCCTTGGCGCGAGCCACCCGGTCGCGGCCCTCTCGCAGGGTGCGGCGCAGTCCGGCTGGAGTGTCCGGGGCTTCGATCAGCTCGGCGACCTGGCGGTCCGTCTCCTCGCTGAGATCCCAGGCCGGGTAGAGGCCGGAGAGGGTGCGCAGTGCCATCTCCGGGCTGAGCTCCTCCCACAGGCGGGCGGCATTGGCCACGTAGCTCGAAGCAAAGGGCTGCAGCAGCTCGCCCTGACCGATCCGGGTCAGCCCCGCCATGCGGTGGCGCAGCGCGAGGTTGGAGAGCTGCGGGCCACGCTGCGTGATCTCCTTCCACACTGCGGCCTTGACCTCGGCGGCCGGGACGGCAGAGCGCGCCTCCAGCGCCAGCATCGCACCCGACGAGGACGCATCGCGGGTCTCCTCTTCCGCGATCCGCGCGGCCACTTGCTCTTCGGACTCCCCACTTGCGTCCTGGCTGGCGGCCAGGGCGATGAGGAACTGCCAGCGCAGGTCCTGGTCGATCTCCAGGCCTGGTGCATAGTGCGCCGCATTCCCGCCGAGCAGCTCCTGCAGGATCT
>DYZK01000075.1 GCA_020741275.1 Corynebacterium urealyticum | reverse complement strand
GGCATGAACAACACCCACGTATCAACCACTCCCCACCACCAACAACGGTGGCGCGTCAGAGCAGACTGCATCATCATGTTCCAAGTCATGTATAAAAAATCAAACAAATCCCAACCACACAGAAACTGTGTCCCAGAACCGTTGATCTGCTTGGTTCATCACGCTATTGAGTTCTCAAACAACATATGCACACAACAATCCACAACCACACCCAGTGGAGCTTCACGTTGAGGCGGATTCCGAGCTTATCACCCACATGAACCAGAAGCAAACCGGAGAAAAACTCACGATCACTTGGCGTTCACACACTCGGTGACAAGAAACAAGACCGATAGGGAAATCCAACCACCCGGCGTCTGCGCCGTCGGCCTTGCAGATCAATAATCTACACACAGCCCACAACAAACACAAAACCCCAGGTGGAAGCAGAAAACCCGGACATCGTCTTGATTAACGATGCCCGGGTTTGTTCAACAGTCGCGGGGCTTTACTCCACAACCGGCGCGGCGGCACTCACGCTTAGGAGCTGATCTTCGCGCCGGCGAAGTTCTTCTTCCCCTTACGCAGCACGAGCCAGCCACCAACCAGAAGATCCTCCGCAGAGACGGTCCACTCGGCGTCTTCGATGCGCTCGTTATTTACGTACGCGCCGCCCTCCTTGATGGTTCGGCGAGCCGCGCCGTTGGACTTTTCCAGACCAGAAGCGACGAGCAGTTCGACGAGGCTCACGCCAACAGCGCTCTCCGCGACCGTCGTTTCCTGGAGCGCCGCGGCGAGAGTCTGCTCGTCGAGCTCACTCAAGTCAGCGCGACCGAACAGTGCCTGGGCAGCCAGTTCGACCTTGGCGACGGCGTCCTCACCGTGAACCAGTGCAGTCATCTCCTGGGCGAGAATGCGTTGCGCCTCCCGCTTGAACGGGCGCTCGGCAACCTCAACGGCAAGGCGGTCGATTTCCTCACGGTCCAGGAAGGTGAACATCTTCAGGAACTTCACCACGTCGGCGTCGGCGGTATTGAAGAAGTACTGGTACCAGCTGTACGGGCTGGTCAGCTCCGGATCCAGCCACAGGTTCCCGCCACCCGTGGACTTGCCAAACTTCTTACCCTCGGAGTCCGTGACCAGCGGAACGGTCAGACCGTGGACCGAATCCCCGTCCATGCGGCGGACCAGGTCTACACCGGACACGATGTTGCCCCACTGATCAGAGCCACCGACCTGCACGCAGACGTCGTGCTCGCGGTGCAGGTGAACGAAATCATTCGCCTGCAGCAGCATGTAGGAGAACTCGGTGTAAGAGATGCCGTCGGCAGCGAGGCGACGCTTCACGGTGTCACGGGAGAGCATCGTGTTCAGCGAGAAGTTCTTACCCAGGTCGCGCAGGAAGTGGATCACGGACATCTTGCTGATCCAGTCAGCGTTGTTGACCAGCGTCGCGGCGTGCAGCTTTTGACCTGCCTCAGAGAGCTCAGGACTGCCCTCGAAAAGGAGGAAAGCGCGCAGCTGCTTCTTGATGTGCTCCACGTTTGCGGCGACCTGCTCCTCGGTCAGCATGGAACGCTCACCCACATCGCGCGGGTCGCCAATCATGCCGGTGGCGCCACCAGCCAGAGCGAAAGCCTTGTGCCCGGCCAGCTGGAAACGGCGCAGGAGGAGCAACGGAACCAGGTGACCGGCGTGCAAGGAATCACCCGTCGGGTCGAAACCGCAGTAGACCGCGGTCGGGTTCTTCAGCTGCTCACGGAGCTCATCAAGGTCGGTGGAGTCGGCGACCAGCCCGCGCCACTGCAGCTCGTCAACCAGGTTGGAGTTTTGAGTCGTCTCGTTAGACATGTTTTTCCTCGTCAAAGATGTGTGATCGTTTTTAAGCTTCTGCCAGCGGCCAGTCGACCGCCTCATCGGTGAGCAGAACCGGGATGCCATCGGAGACCGGATAGGCACGTCCCAGCCGCGGGTTCACCAGATAGTCGCCGTGATCCTCCAGCGGCTGCTTGTCTTGCGGGCAGGCGAGGATCTCCAGAAGCTTCGGATCAATCATGCGTCTCATTGTAGCGACATCTTTTCCGACCGTTCGCTTGGCTACCCTTACCCGGACTTCTCCCTCTCCCTGTGTTCTTTGCCCTTGTTTTCGGACGCCGCGCTCGCCTGGCTGCTGCTTCAGGTTCACTCATTGTTTGCGTGTCCGAAGCGTTCGCTATGGTGGGTGCCGTACCGAAATACGGGCGCCCCTGATGTGGCTGGGGCTGAGATCGCGCATGGCAGCGCGGAACCGTCTGAACCTGTCTGGTTAGCACCAGCGAAGGAAGTTGGAGGGGCTCTTTATGAGCGCGCAAAACGCAGATATTTACGCGTCCGAAATTCACCCAAAGCACCGTTACGCACCCCTGCGGGTCAACGGTCTCGAGGTGCCGCAGACCGCGATCGACCTGGACGATTCCCCCACTGGACCGAACGAGCCGGTGAAGATCTACCGCACCCGCGGTCCCTACGCGGAGCCTGAGGTGGGCCTGCCCGCGCTGCGCAGCGAGTGGATCCAGGAACGCGGTGACGTCGAGGAATACGAGGGCCGGAAGCGCAACCTGCTGGACGACGGCACCCGGGCCGCCAAGCGCGGCGCAGCCAGCGAAGAATGGCGTGGCGAGAAGCGCGCACCACTTCGAGCGAAGCAGGGGCAGCGCGTGACGCAGATGGCTTATGCCCGCCGCGGGGAGGTCACCCGCGAGATGGAGTTCGTCGCACTGCGCGAGAACTGCGACGTCGAGAAGGTGCGCGCGGCGGTGGCCTCCGGCCGGGCGATCATCCCGAACAACGTCAACCACCCGGAATCCGAGCCGATGATCATCGGTAACCAGTTCCTCACCAAGATCAACGCCAATATCGGCAACTCCGCGGTGACCAGCTCCATCCGCGAGGAGGTCGACAAGCTGCGCTGGGCGACCCGTTGGGGCGCGGACACCGTCATGGACCTGTCCACCGGTAACGACATCCACACCACCCGCGAGTGGATCCTACGCAACTCCCCTGTTCCGATCGGCACCGTTCCGATCTACCAGGCACTGGAGAAGGTGGGTGGTGTGGCCGAGGACCTGACCTGGGAGATTTTCCGCGACACGGTCATCGAGCAGGCCGAGCAGGGCGTGGACTACATGACCGTGCACGCTGGTGTGCGGCTTCCCTTCGTGCCGCTGTCCTCCAAGCGCGTCACGGGCATCGTCTCCCGCGGCGGGTCGATCATGGCGGGCTGGTGCCTGGCCCACCACAAGGAGTCCTTCCTCTACGAAAACTTCGACGAGCTGTGCGAGATCTTCGCGGCCTACGACGTCGCGTTCTCCCTGGGGGACGGTCTGCGGCCGGGCTCCATCGCCGACGCCAACGACACCGCCCAGTTCGCGGAGCTGAAGACCATCGGTGAGCTGTGCAAGCGCGCCTGGGATTACGATGTCCAGGTCATGATCGAGGGCCCGGGACACGTTCCGCTGAACAAGATCCAGATCAACAATGAGAAGGAAGAGGAATGGTGCGGTGGCGCGCCGTTCTATACCCTTGGGCCTCTGGTCACGGATATCGCTCCGGGTTATGACCACATCACCTCCGCTATCGGCGCGGCGAACATCGCTGCCGGTGGCACCGCGATGCTGTGCTACGTCACCCCGAAGGAGCACCTGGGGCTGCCGAATAAGGACGACGTGAAGACCGGCGTGATCACCTATAAGCTCGCCGCGCACGCCGCCGATGTGGCCAAGGGTCACCCGGGCGCCCACGAGTGGGACGATGCCATGAGTAAGGCCCGCTTTGAGTTCCGCTGGCACGACCAATTCGCGCTTTCGCTGGACCCGGACACTGCGCAGGCGTACCACGATGAGACGCTGCCGGCGGAGCCCGCGAAGACCGCGCACTTCTGCTCGATGTGCGGTCCGAAGTTCTGCTCGATGCGCATCAGCCAGGACATTCGCGATGAGTTCGGCGACAAGATGGCCGCAGATCTGGGGCTGCCGAGCATCGGCCAGCCCGAGGACGCAGCACACGCCGACCCGGATGTCCTCGCGGCCGTCGAGGCTGGGATGGACGAAAAGTCCGCGGAGTTCCTGGAGCGTGGCGGGCAGATCTATTTGGAGGATGATGCGAGTGTTCAACACAGCTGATAGCAGTGGGGGCCACCCGGGCGCAGGCCCTGCCCTGGGCGCTCAGGCGGTGACTCCCCGCGCCCTAGATCCCCGGTCGCTGAACTGCTACTTCGTCACCGGGCGCATCCCAGACCTCGACTGGGACGAGGAGTGCGCAGAGATCACCCGGATCGCCGCTGAGGCAGCAGCCGGCGGTGCCGGGGTGATCCAGATCCGCAGCAAGCCGATCACTGTTCGTCAGCTTACGGAGCTTTCGCTCCGGATCGCGGCGGCGGTCGCCGAAGCGAATCCGGGCGCGTTGGTCCTCATCGACGACCGCGTGGACGTCGCCGCCGCCCTCATGGCAGAGCACAACATCCACGGCGTGCACATCGGCCAGGATGACCTCGACCCGCGCCTGGCGCGTGCTGTGCTGGGAGACGACGCGATCATCGGTCTGACCACCGGCACCCTGGAACTGGTGGAGGGCGCAAACGCCTACGCGGACGTCATCGACTACGTCGGCGCCGGCCCCTTCCGCCCCACCCCGACGAAGAACTCGGGCCGCGAGCCGCTCGGGCTGGCGGGCTACCCTGCGCTGGTCACAGCCTCCGAGGTGCCGGTCGTCGCGATCGGAGACGTCCGGGCCGAGGACGCCACAGATCTCGCTGCCACGGGTGTGGCCGGGTTGGCGATCGTCCGCGGAATCATGCAGGCCGAGGATCCGAAGGCCTATGCCGCGAGCGTGATTTCCCAGTTTTCGGGGGCCAACGAGCGTTAGATAGGGCCTATGAGCACACCCGGAGCGAGAGCGCGGCGAGTCTTTATCAGCGTTGCTGCCCTCCTGCTCGCCGCGGGCTGGTCGGCGAATCACTTCGCGTCCGTGCTCGTGGCGCTGCGGGAGCAACTCAACTTGTCGCCGCTGCTCGTCAACGGCGCGCTTGGGATCTATGCGCTGGCCGACGGGTTCGGTGGACGCCTGGTGACGCCGGCGACCTCGGTGCCGCTGTTCTTCCTGGCCACCGTGCTACTCGGGCTCGGCTATGGCCTTTGCCTGCGCGACGGTCTACTGGACGTCAACGCCTACTCCCCGGCTTCGCACCGTGGCCGCATCCTCGGGGCCTACTACGTCGCAACCTACGTGGGCTTCGCCCTGCCTCCGCTGATGCAGGTGCTGGAACCGCGAGTGGGCCCGTCACTCCCCTTCGCCGTTTTGACCGCCATCGCGGTGGCCGCTGCAGTGCTGCGCAGCTGGCAGATCCGAACCGGCTACCTCAACCGCACATGAGGCAGCCGAAGACCTTGTCCGTTTTCCGAGAAACACTATCTACAACCGCGGGGTGCACTTCTGCAGCCCAAGCAGTTCGTGGCGCAAGCGCGCCGCTAGAAAGAACGACACTTTGAGTAACTACGATCACGTGATAATCGGCGCCGGGATCATTGGTCTCAGCACCGCCGTGGCACTGACGCGAGCCGGCGTGCCCGCGAAGGATATCGCGATCATCGATCCGGCCCCGATCAGCGGTGCCTCGTGGGTGGCCGGTGGCATGCTCGCCCCCGTCGCCGAGGTGCAGTACGGGCAGGAGGAGCTCTACCCGCTGATGATCCGTGCCGCCGAGCTGTGGCCAGCGCTGCGTGAAGCTGTAGAGTCCGGCACCGACTTGCCCACCGGTTACCGGGAGGAGTCCACGCTCGTCGTCGCTGCTGACCGGGCCGATGCCACCCACCTCGCCGAGTTGCTGGAGCACCAGCGCGCCCACGGAATGACGGCCACCCGACTGCCAGTCCGTCAAGCCCGCAAGCTTGAGCCTGGACTGTATCCGCAGCTCGCAGGCGCCGTGGAGATCCCCGGCGACCATCAAGTCAACCCCCGGTTGTACTGCGCGGCGGCCGTCGACGTCCTGAAAAAGAAGGGCGCGACCTTCGTGGAGCAGAAGGCGACCGGGCTGATACACAGCAGCGATGCGGCGGGGTCTGACGTCGAGTTCCGTCACGCAGAACAGGCCCACAGGTGCACCGCGGTACGGCTCGCCGACGGAACAGTGCTGGGCGTGGCCGGGAGCGTCTATGTCTGTAACGGCGTAGGGGCAGCAACGATCGACGGTGCCCCTGCGCTGCCGGTGCGGCCCGTGCGCGGGGACCTGATCCGCCTCGGCGTGGCTGAGGGCAGGCCCGCCCCGGTGGAACGCGTGATCCGGGGATTCTTCGAGGATCGGCCAATCTACGTCATCCCCCGCACCGACGGCACGATCGCCGTGGGCGCGACCACGAGGGAGGACGAACGGCGGGCCCCCGCTGCCGACGGGGTCTACACCCTGCTGCGGGACGCTATCCGCGTGGTGCCGGGAATCGAGGACTGCGAGTTCATCGAAGCCCTTGCCGGGGAACGCCCGGGGACACCCGACGACCTACCGCTAATCGGCAAGACCAGCGGGAATGTGGTCATCTCCGCAGGCTACTTCCGGCACGGAATCCTGTTGTCCGCACTGGGCGCTAAGGTGACGGCACACCTGGGGCTCAGCGCGGACGACGGCGATGCGGCGTTGAACGAGGCCGCAGAAGCCGCCGGGACGAGCCTTAGGGCATGCCGCTGGGACCGCTTCTACGCAGGTGCGCACTAAAACAGTCGCCCGCGATTAGGGGATAATGGGCACGCAGAACGCCCGGAGAAAGACGATCGAAAGGATACTGAGAATGAACTACACGGTGAACCAGCAAGAGCGCCAGGGCGACGAGGGCCTGACGATCGCCGCGGTCGTCGTCAATGAAACCGGGGAGAAGGATGCCACGGGCATCGCGATCGCGCTGAACCAAGCAGTCGTGCCGCGCAGCCAATGGGAGAACCGCGAGGTGACCGACGGCGACGAGATCGACATCCTCGTCGCAGTGCAGGGTGGCTAAGGCTACCGTTTCCCGCTTGCTCTGCTGAGCCAGCCACGATGCCCCCCAAAAAAACCGGAATGACGGCACCAATAGACGCAAAAGAAGAAGGCATAGATGCTTGAAATCGCAGGTAAGAAGTTCGACTCGCACCTGATCATGGGTACCGGCGGGGCGACCAGCCAGACACTG
This sequence comes from Corynebacterium urealyticum, assembly GCA_020741275.1. Taxonomy (GTDB): domain Bacteria; phylum Actinomycetota; class Actinomycetes; order Mycobacteriales; family Mycobacteriaceae; genus Corynebacterium; species Corynebacterium urealyticum_A. Next base: position 20,036 of record DYZK01000075.1, on the reverse strand, counting down.
CTCGAAAAGGCCCTGGTGGCCAGCGGTACCCAGCTGACCACCGTGGCGATGCGCCGCTTCCGGGCAGGCAACACTGCTGGCACTGCTGGAACCTCGAACGGAGCTGCGGGAGGCGAAAGCGTCTTCGGGCTGCTGAACCGCCTGGGCATCGACGTCCTGCCAAATACGGCAGGCTGCCGAACCGCCAAAGATGCGATCCTCACCGCCCAGCTCGCCCGCGAGGCACTGGGCACCAACTGGGTGAAACTGGAGCTCATCGCGGACGACCGCACGCTACTGCCCGACGTGGTGGAGCTGGTGGACACCTGCGAAATGCTGGTCGCCGAAGGCTTCGAGGTGTTGGCCTACACCAGCGACGACCCCGTGGTCGCCAAGCGCTTGGAGGACGCCGGGGCGGCGGCCGTCATGCCGCTGGGCTCCCCGATCGGCACGGGGCTGGGCATCCTCAACCCGCACAATATCGAACTGATCTGCGCCCGCGCCTCCGTGCCGGTGCTGCTCGACGCCGGGGTGGGCACGGCATCGGACGCTGCGCTAGCCATGGAGCTCGGGTGCAGCGGCGTGCTGCTCGCCAGTGCCGTCAACCGCTGCCAGGACCCGGTCGCTATGGCCACCGCCATGAGGCACGCGGTCGAGGCCGGGCGCCTGGCCGCTGCGGCGGGACGCATCCCGCAGCGCACCCACGCGGAGGGCGCGCTGGCCAGCTCCAGCTTCGAGGGCCTGGCGTCCTGGGACGAGGACTGGGCTGAGGAGGTGCTCTAAGCGTGGCTGAAAGCACACACACTTCTTCCCCGCACACAGCGGGAACCGAGCAGGCCTTCCCCGCCGGGGATTTCGTCTCCCTTCCCTACCGGGAACAACGGCGCACCGCCCGCCACCTGAACCTGCCGGGCTTCGGGCCCGCCGAACAGCAGCGGCTGCACGACGCCCGCGTGCTCGTCGTTGGGGCTGGCGGGTTAGGTTGCCCTGCGATGCAGTCCCTGGCTTCGGCCGGGGTGGGCACGATCGTGCTCTATGACGACGACACGGTGGATGTGACGAACCTGCACCGCCAGATCCTGTTCTCGGCCGCGGACGTCGGCCGGGCGAAGGTGGATGCGGCCACCGACGCCTTGAAGCGCATCCAGCCGGATATTGAGGTCGAAACCCACCAGTACCGCCTGGACGCGAACAATATCGTCGAGGCTTTCCGGCAGGTCGATCTGGTCATTGACGGCTCCGATAACTTCGACACGAAGTTTCTGGTGGCCGACGCCGCCGAAATCTCCGGCACTCCCCTGGTCTGGACCACGGTGCTGCGCTTCGCCGGGCAGATCTCGGTGTTCAATTCCACCGCCAGCGGTGAGCGCGGCATCGGTCTGCGAGATCTGTTCCCAGAGAAGCCAAGCGGAGATTCGATCCCCGACTGCGCGAGCGCCGGGGTGTTGGGCGCGACCACCGCAGTAATGGGCGCGCTGGCGGCCACGGAGGCCATCAAGTGGGTCACCGGGGTCGGCCAGCCACTGCTCGGCACGGTTGTTAGCTACGACGCGCTGACCGCGCGCACCCAGAGCTTCCGCATCGCCCCCGACCCGAGCCGCCAGCCAGTCGCGGCCCTCTCCCCCAACGACGGCACCGCAGCCTCCACTACCGCCTGCGCAGTCCAGTCCCCGGAGTCTTCGGAGACCACGCCGGACCAGGCCCCAAGCGACCGCCCGACGCAGGCGCCGGACAACGCCGCGCTGCACGAGCTCGTCCGCACCGGCAAGGCCTTTACGGTGGACGTCCGCGAGTACCACGAAACGCTCCTCGCCCAGCCGGGCTTCATCGGCGAGCAGGGCGCCGACGAGCACCTAGCGATGTCCGCACTCGCGGATCCCGCAGGCACCCTGGACGTTGCCTCCCCCGCAGTGGCCGAGGCCTTCGCCCGCCACGAGGGCACCGACGCGGTGGTCTACTGTGCCTCCGAAGTACGCAGCCAGCACTTCGTCGAAAAATACGGGCAGGTTGCCAGCGAGTATGGAATCACGCTGCACAACCTGCCCGGAGGGGTGCGGGGCTAAACCCCGCGAGGCTCTTTCCTTAGCCGCGGACCGGCGTTTCCGCCCAACCGCGCAGCTCACCAGAAAGCTTCTCGACGCGCTCCCGCTGCTCGGCGACCCGCACACCGGCGGTGCCGCCGCGGGTCGACCGGGACGCCACCGCGCCGTCGATGGTGAGCACCTCGCGGACCTCCGGGGTGAGCCGGGAATCCACGGAGGCCAGCTCCTCGTCGGTGAGGTCGATGAGGTCAACGCCGCGGGACTCCGCGATACGAACGCAGGACCCCGAGGCCTCGTGGGCCTCACGGAACGGCACGCCCTGGCGCACCATCCACTCCGCCAAGTCCGTCGCGAGCGTGAAGCCCGCCGGGGCCAGCTCGCGCATACGGTCCTCGTGGAAGGTCAGGGTGGACACCAGGCCCGTCATCGCCGGTAGCAGCAGATTGAGCTGTGCAACCGAGTCGACGATCGGCTCCTTGTCCTCCTGCAGGTCACGGTTGTACGCCAGCGGCAGGCCCTTGAGGGTGGCCATCAGCCCGGAGAGGTTACCGATCAAACGACCCGTCTTGCCGCGCACGAGCTCCGGGACGTCCGGGTTCTTCTTCTGCGGCATGATCGAGGAGCCGGTGGACCAGGAATCGGAGAGCGTGACGTAACCGTACTCCGGGGTGCACCAGTAGATGATCTCCTCGGCCAGGCGGGACATGTCCACCGCGATCTGCGCCAGCACAAAGGCTGCCTCGGAGGCGAAGTCGCGGGAGGAGGTGCCGTCCAGGGAGTTATCCGCCGCGGAGTCGAAGCCGAGCTCCTCCGCGATGGCCTCCGGGTCCAGCTTCAGCGAGGAGCCAGCCAGCGCGCCCGAGCCATAGGGCGAAACAGCCAGGCGCTTATCCAGGTCCTGCAGGCGCTGAATATCGCGCAGCAGCGGCTGAGCGTGAGCCAGCAACGAGTGGGCCAGCAGGATCGGCTGGGCAGCCTGAGAGTGAGTCTTACCCGGCATGATGGCCTCCGGGTGAGCCTTCGCCTGGGCAGCCAGCGCGTCAATCAGCTCGGTGACCTGGACGGCGATGTCGCGGATCGCGTCGCGGATCCACATGCGGAACATCGCAGCCACCTGGTCATTGCGCGAACGTCCCGCGCGCAGGCGACCGCCGACCTCCGGGCCAACCCGGTCGATCAGGCCGCGCTCCATCGCGCCGTGGACGTCCTCGTCGGAGGGTGCGGGGACGAAGGAACCGTCCGCGACGTCCCGACCCAGCTGGTCAAGCCCGTTCAACATGGTCTCCAGGTCGGCGTCGGAGAGGAGTCCGGCCCGGTTCAAAACCTTCGCGTGCGCCTTCGAGGCGAGCACGTCATAGGGGGCGAGCACCCAGTCGAAGTGGGTCGACACGGACAGCGCAAACATGGCCTCCGAAGGGTCGCCGGAAAAGCGGCCGCCCCAGAGCGCGCCCTCGTTCGTGCCGTGCTTGTCCAGCGAACCGGGGTTGGACGCACCGTGATCTGCCATTGAAGGATTCCTCTCCGTGAGTGACGTCTTAAAAAAAGTCGGTCTTAAAGAAACTAACGGCGGGCAGCCCCACGAACGGGACTGCCCGCCAGGAAGTGGCTATTACAGGATGCCCATATCGCGCTTAGCGGCGATCTTGGAGGACAGGCCGTGCAGCTCCACGAAGCCCTTGGCCAGGGACTGGTCGAAGCTATCGCCCTCGTCGTAGGTGGCCAGGTTGAAGTCGTAGAGGGAGTGGTCGGAACGGCGGCCGTTGATGATGATGTTGCCGGCGTGCAGTACCAGGCGGATATCGCCGGTGACGTGCTCCTGGGACTCCTCGATGAAGGCATCCAGGGAGCGCTTCAGCGGGGAGAACCACAGGCCGTCGTAGACCAGGTCGGACCACTCTGCGTCGATGCCGCGCTTGTAGCGGGCCAGCTCGCGCTCGATGGTCACGGCCTCCATGGCCTCGTGGGCACGGATGAGGGTCATCGCGCCCGGGGCCTCGTAGATCTCGCGGGACTTGATGCCCACCAGGCGGTCCTCGACCATGTCCAGGCGGCCCACACCCTGTGCACCGGCGCGGCGGTTGAGCTCCTCGATGGCCTCCAGGACGGTGACCTTGCGGCCGTCGATGGCCACCGGCACGCCGGACTCAAAGGAGATGATGACCTCATCCGGGGCCTGACCCAGGGCCGGATCCTCGGTGTAGGCGTAGACGTCCTTGGTCGGGGCGTTCCACAGGTCCTCGAGGTAGCCGGTCTCCACCGCGCGGCCCCAGACGTTCTGGTCGATGGAGAACGGGGAGGACTTGGACTGCTCGATCGGGATGTTGTTTTCCTCGGCGAAGGCGATGGCCTTGTCGCGGGTCCAGGCGTAGTCACGGGCCGGGGCGATGATCTCCAGCTCCGGTGCGGTGTTGGCGAAGCCGACCTCGAAACGAACCTGGTCGTTGCCCTTACCGGTGCAGCCGTGGGCAACGGCGGTGCCCTTGTGCTCCTTGGCGGCCTCGGCCATGTGCTTGACGATCAGCGGGCGGGAGATCGCGGAGACCAGCGGGTACTCCTTCATGTACAGACCGTTGGCCTTGATCGTCGGCAGGCAGTAGTCGTTGGCGAACTCATCGCGGGCATCCACAACGATGGACTCCACGGCGCCGGCGCCGAGCGCGCGCTGGCGGACGGTCTCCATGTCCTCGCCGCCCTGGCCCAGGTCGATGGACACGGCGATGACCTCAGCGTTGCGCTCCTTGGCGATCCAGCTGATGGCGACGGTGGTGTCCAGACCACCGGAGTATGCGAGTACGACGCGATCCTTCATTGAGGTTTCCTTTCCCCGTTTTCTATTCTTCTTTTAAAGATTCTAGTTGTTGTGATTTTTTGTTGAGCATCCGGCGCGGGCTTCCAGCACTTCGTCTATGCAGGATCTTTCCCACCGGTCTGCTGGCACGGTTCCTAGCCGCGGGCCAGCTCCGCGAAATACTCCGCGACCTGTGCCCCGGTGTGTCCCTCGCGGGCGAGCACGAAGACCGTGTCATCACCCGCGATGGTACCCACCGTCTGCGGCAGTTCCGAGCGGTCGAGGACGCTGGCAAGGTACTGAGCGGCCCCAGGCGGGGTGCGCAGCACCGCGATGTTGCCGGAATCGTCGTGGGCGACCAGCAGCTCGGAGAGCACCCGGCGCAGGTGTGCCGGCCCGTCCCCCACCATGGCTTCGGCCAGGGTGTAGTGGGACTTGCCGTCGGTGCGTACCTTTCGGGCTCCCAGGTCCACGAGGTCACGGGAGAGCGTGGCCTGCGTGATCTCGATGTCCATCGTGTGCAGGATGTCGAGCAGCTCGCGCTGGTTCGCTACCTGGTGCTGGCCAATCACCCGCGCGATGGCTGCCTGCCGGGCAGACTTCGATGACGCGGCCGGTCGGTCTAACGGAGCAGCCATACCATCAGCGCCTTTTGCGCGTGCAGGCGGTTTTCGGCCTCGTCGAAGACCACCGACTGCTCGCCGTCGATGACCTCAGCGGTGACCTCGTTGCCCCGGTACGCGGGCAGGCAGTGCAGGAAGATCGCGTCTTCCTTCGCCTCCGCCATCAGCTCCTCGTTGACCTGGTAGGCGCGCAGGGCGCTACGGTCGACGTTCGGGTCCTGGCCCATGGACACCCACGTGTCGGTGATGACGACGTCGGCATCCGCGGCGGTGACCTCATCCGTCACGGTGACGGTGGCACCGGTCTCCGCGGCCCGCTTCTTCGCCCGCTCCACGAACTCCGCCTCCGGCTGGAAGCCCTCCGGGGCGCAGATCGTGATGTCGATGCCTGCGGTGGCGAAGCCGAGCATGTAGCTATTGGCCATGTTGTTGGCGCCATCGCCGAAGTAGATGGCCTTCAGCCCGGCCAGCTCGCCCTTCTTCTCCCGGATGGTCTGCAGGTCCGCGAGGATCTGGCAGGGGTGGAAATCATCGGAGAGGGAGTTGATGATCGGCACCGTCGCGGTTTCGGCCATCTCCGCGAGGTTGCTGTGCGCACCAGTGCGCCACACGATCATGCTGGCGAACCGGGAGAGCACCGCACCGGTGTCCTGGAAGGTCTCCCCCTTGCCCATCTGGGAGCTGCCGGAGTCCACGACGATTGGGCTACCACCCAGCTCGGTGATGCCGGCGCTGAAGGAGAAGCGGGTGCGGGTGGAGGTCTTATCGAACAGCACCGCCACGGACTGGCGCTCCAGGGTGTTGCGGAAGGGGTTGCCGTAGCGGTCGGCCTTCACCTTCTCCGCCAGGTCCAGGACCTGCGCCTGCTCGGCCGGGGTGAGGTCGTCGTCCGCCAGCATGTGGCGCAGGGGCTTGGTGTTCTTTTCTGCGAGGGTCATTTCTAGCTTTCTGTGGTCGACGTCTCGGTTGGGGTTGGTAGGTCGTCGAGCATCGCGGTGATTTTCGACGCGGCCTCATCGGCCTCGGCGGGGCTCAGGTTCAGCGGCGGCACAATGCGCAGCACCTCCGGCGAGGGCTTGTTCAGCAGGATTCCGTAGTCCGCGGGGTCGAGCTCGCACGGGGTGTCCAGGACGACGCCCAGCATCAGGCCGCGGCCGCGGATCTCGGTGACCCGCGGGTGGTCCTGCAGGGCAGCGACCAGCTGCGCCCCGACCTTCTGCACGTTTTCCAGCAGGTTCTGCTCCTTGATCTCATCGATCACGGCATTGGCCGCGGCGCAGACCACCGGGTTGCCGCCGAAGGTGGTGCCGTGCATGCCCTTGGCCAGCAGTTGAGCACGGGGCATGGCCAGGCAGGCGCCGATCGGCAGCCCGCCGCCCAGGCCCTTGGCCATGGTGATGACGTCCGGAACAACGCCGGAACCATCGGACTGGAAACCGAACCAGGCACCGGTGCGCCCCATGCCCGCTTGGACCTCGTCGACGACGAGGAGAATCCCCCGCTCGTCGCAGATCCGGCGCAGCCCGTCGAGGAAGCCCTCCGGTGCGGGGATCACGCCGGTCTCGCCCTGGATGGCCTCCAGGAAGATGGCTGCGGTGTTCTCGTCGGCCATGGCGTCGACGGCGTCGAGATCGCCGTAGGGGTAGTACTCCACGCCCGCGGGCATCGGTTCGAAGGGCTTGCGCTTATCGGGCTGGCCGGTCAGCGCCAACGAGCCCATCGTGCGGCCGTGGAAGCCACGCTCGGCGGCGAGGATCTTCGGCCGTCCAGTGGCGCGCGCGATTTTGAACGCGGATTCGTTGGCCTCGGCGCCGGAGTTGCAGAAGAACACGCGGGCGTCCGCGGCCTCCTCGGTACCGACCAGGGAGGTCACCTTCCCCGCGAGCTCGATGACCTGCGGGTGGGCAAAGACATTCGAGGTATGCCCCAGGGTCTGCAGCTGGGTGGTCACGGCCTCCACGATCGCGGGGTGGGCGTGCCCCAGGGCGTTGACCGCGATGCCGGAGAGCAGGTCGAGGTACTTCTTGCCCTCACTATCCCAGACGTAGCTGCCTTGGCCCTTGACGAGGTTCAGCGCCGGGGTGCCGTAGGTGTCCATCAGCGTGTGCTGCCAGCGGTCCTGCCAAGTGGCTTCCGTGGCGGGAGTGGCTTGCTCTTGAGTGTTGCTCATCGCCTTGATCCTTCGGGTTGTGCGTCGGAAGTTTCTTGCTGCTGGGTTTTAGTGCTCGTAGGACTCGGCGGAAATCATGGTGCCGATACCGCCCTCGGTCATCAGCTCGAGGATCACCGAGTGTGGGACGCGCCCGTCGATGACGTGGGCGGCCTTCACGCCGTTGCGGATGGCGTCCAGGCAGGCGGCCATCTTCGGGATCATGCCGCTATCCAGTGTCGGGAGGAGCTCCTCCAGCTCCTCCGGGGTCAGGCTGGAGACCAGCGAGTCCTGGTTCGGCCAGTCGGTGTAGAGGCCCGGCACGTTGGTGAGCATGACGAGGCGCTCGGCGTCCAGGGCTCCCGCGAGCGCACCCGCGGCGGTGTCGGCGTTGATGTTGTAGACCAGGCCGTCGTCGTCCGGGGCGATCGTGGAGACCACCGGGATGCGGCCGGCATCGATGAGGTCGAACAGGCTGGTGGGATCGACGTCGGTGATGCTGCCGACCCGGCCGATGTCCACCAGCTCCCCTTCGACCTCAGGCTGGAACTTCTCGGCGGTGAACAGGCCGGCATCCTCGCCAGAGGCGCCCACGGCATAGGGGCCGTGCTCGTTGATGAGGCCGACCAGCTCGCGGCCGACCTTTCCGAAGAGCACCATGCGCACGTACTCCATGACCTCCGGCGAGGTGACGCGGAAGCCGCCGCGGAACTCCCCTTCCAGGCCAACTTTGTCGAGCATCATGTTGATCTGTGGCCCGCCGCCGTGCACGACGACGGGGCGCGCACCGACCGCGCGGAGGAAGACCATGTCGGCGGCGAAGGCGCGCTTGAGCTCGTCGTCGATCATGGCGTTGCCGCCGTACTTCACCACCACGATTTTGTCGCGGTAGTGCAGCAGCCATGGCAGGGCCTCGGCCAGCACGTGGGAGCGCTGCGAGGGGGTCAGCCCGCTGGTGCAGGAGGAGTCGTGAATCTTAGGCATGGTGAATCCTTGGGTTACCGCTGGCGGTTAGCTCGAGTACTCGGAGTTGATCTCGACGTAGGAGTAGGACAGGTCGGTGGTCCAGACGGTCGCCTTACCGTCGCCGCTGGCGAGGTTGACCTCGACGTCGATGTCCTCACCCGAGAGGTCAACCTCGCGGGCGTTCGGGGTTCCGGCGGCGTCGACGCAGACGTCGTGGCCGTTGAAGGACACGCGGATCCTCGTCGGGTCCATGGTTACCGGGGCCATGCCGACGGCGGCGAGCACGCGGCCCCAGTTCGGGTCGGAGCCGAACATCGCGCACTTGAAGAGGTTGTCGCGACCGATGACGCGGGCGGCGGCCTTGGCCTCCTCGTCGGTGGCGGCGCCGGTGACGGTGATCGCAACCTTCTTGGTCACGCCCTCGGCGTCGCCCTGCAGCTGGCGGGTGAGGTCCAGGCAGACCTCGTGGACCGCGCGGGCGAACTCGGCGGCGTCCGGCTCCACACCGGAGGCACCGTTGGCGAGCATGATGAGGGTGTCGTTGGTGGAGGTGGAGCCGTCCACGTCGATGCAGTCGAAGGTGACCCCGCTGGCTGCCCCCATCGCCTCCTGGGCGGCTTCTGCGCTGGGCAGCTTAACGTCGGTGGTGAGGAAGACCAGCATCGTGGCCAGGGATGGGGCCATCATGCCCACGCCCTTGGCCATCGCGCCGATGCTCCAGCCATCGCCCTCGTAGACCGCCTGCTTGATGACGGTATCCGTGGTCATGATCGCCTCGGCGGCCTTGGTGCCGGCCTCGAGGTCGGTGGAGAGCTCGGAGGCCAGTGCCTCGACTCCCGCCTCGATCTTGTCCATCGGCAGCAGGTCGCCGATCAGGCCGGTGGAGCACACAGCCACGTCCGCGGCGTCGATGCCCAGCGCGCTGCCGACGAGTTCGCCGGTGCGCTTGGCATCCGCCATGCCCTGCTCCCCCGTGCAGGCGTTCGCGTTGCCGGCGTTGACGACGGCGGCGCGGAAGGTGCCGTTGTGCAGCGACTTGGTCAGCTGGACCGGGGCGGCCTTGATCTGGTTACGGGTGAACAGCGCGGCGGCGTGGTAGTCAGGGCCGTCGTTGACGATCAGGGCCATGTCCGGATTACCGGAGGGCTTGATGCCTGCGGTAACACCGGCGGCGCGGAAGCCAGCCGGGGCGGTGACTCCGGTGCGGTGACCGGCTTGTGGGCTGTGGTGTTCAGGCTGGGCGCTCACTGCGTGCTCTTCTTCTACTTTTTCGAGGGGGTTGTTGTGCTGGGCTTGTTCTTCGGCGGTTGAGCTCGCCGCTGGATTTAAGACGCCGCGATGGTCGGCAGGCCTGCGGTCTCGTCCCATCCGTTCATCAGGTTGAGACACTGGACGGCAGCACCTGCGGTGCCCTTGGTGAGATTGTCGATCGCGGAGGTGGCGACGATCATCCCGTCGTCCACGGCTACCTGCAGGTGAACCATATTGGTTCCAGCGACGTGGCGAGTCTCTGGCTGCTGGCCTTCCGGCAAGAGATGCAGGAAAGGCTCGTTTGCGCAGAAGTCCTCGTAGGCGCGTCGGACGTCGGCGGCGCTGCCGCGGGCTGGTGCGGTGACGGTGGTGAGGATGCCGCGCACGAGCGGAGCCAGGACGGGGGTGAAGGTCACGTGGACGTCGTCCCCCTGGTCCCCTCCCGGGACGAGCTCGAGGAGATTCTGTTTAATCTCCGGGGCGTGGCGGTGGGTCATCACACCGTAGGCGCGGAGGTTCTGCATGGTCTCGGCGCCGAGGAGGGCGACGCTGGGCTTCTTACCGGCGCCGGAGACACCCGTGACGGAAACGACGGAAACTTGCGGGGCCATCATGCCGGCGGCGATGCCGGGCATGGCGGCGATGGTCGCGCCGGTTGGGAAGCAGCCGGGGGCGGCGACGCGATTGGCGGCGGCGATCTCCTCGCGATGGCCGGGCATTTCGGGGATGCCATAGGTCCAGCTTCCTGCGTGCGGGGTGCCGTAGTAGCGCTCCCACAGATCTTCGTTACGGAGCCGGTAGTCCGCACCACAGTCCACGATCTTCATATCCTCCGGCAAGCCCTGCTCCACGAGGGTGGCGGAGACACCGTGCGGGAGGGCGAGAATCGCCATGTCGTGCTCGGCGAGCACCTCTGGGGTCGTCTCCTGGAGGGTGCGGTCCGCCAAAGGGGTCAGTGCCGGGGCGAGTTCCCCGAAATTCTGGCCAGCGTTGGAGCCTCCAGTCAGGGCTCCGATCTCAAAGTCCAGGCCGTATCCCGGGTGGTTGAGCAGCAGGCGGAGGGCTTCCCCGCCCGCGTAACCGCTGGCTCCTGCGACTGCAATCTTCTTCATTCTTTAATTATGCGCCCGATCACAGGAAAATGCAATATATACACGATTATGCAAAATATGCAGCCCGCGAGGTTGATCCTCGCGGGCTGCATAAGGGTTGTGCACTAGAGAGCCCCACCCCTAAGAGCAAGGGTGCATCTTAAGAATGCACTTGCGCGTTAGGAGCGCAGCTGTGCCTTAGGAGCGAAGCTCAGCACCCAGTTTCGCCGTAGCGGCGTCGATGGCCGCACGGCGCCCCTCCGATGCCTCGTCCTCGGTCAGCGTGCGATCCGTCGCACGGAAGCTCAGGGAGAAAGTCAGCGAGCGCTTACCCTGGCCCAAAGAATCCGACTCGTAGATATCAAACAGTCGGATGCTCTCCAGCAGCTCACCGGCACCCTCCTGCAGTACCTTCTGAACCTCGGCGACCGGCAGGTCCTCGTCGACCACGAGGGCGACGTCCTGATAGACCGGCGGGAAGGCCGACACCTTCGGCTGCGGGAAGCGCTCCGCGACCGGAAGCGCATCCAGGTCAATCTCGAGTGCGATACTCCGGGCCGGGATGTTGGCGCGCTCGCAGACCTGCGGGTGCAGCTCGCCCGCATGCCCCACCACCGTGCCGTCGACCAGGATCTCCGCACAGCGGCCCGGGTGCCACGGCAGGAACTCGGCATTGCGGAACTCCACGTCCACACCAGCCGCACGCCCGATCAGTCGGGCGGCCTCGAAGGCGTCCTGAGCCTCGAAGTTCTCCGCGCCGCCCCACGGCCCCTGCAGGGCACGCTGGCCCGCGGCGACCATCGCCACATAGAGAGGCTGCTCCGGAAGGGTCTGGGCCAGCTCGTCCAGCTCCGCCTCGGACGGGCGCTGGGTCACGGCAGGCATTGGGGTCGGCTGACGCTCGCTTTCCGGCAGACGCGGCAGGGAAACCTGCTCCACACCGAACAGCGCGACGTCCTTCTGGCCACGCGCGGAGTTGCGGCGCAGCGCATCAATCATGGATGGCAGCAGCGTGGTGCCCAGAGATGCGTGATCGGACTCCAGCGGGTTCTGAACCTTCACCACGTTGCGACGCGGATCATCCTCGGCCAGGCCCCACTCGTCGAAGACATCATTGGCGATGAACGGGGTCGGAAGAATCTCCGCGAAACCATTCCAGGCCATCGCGTGGCCGACGCGGCGGCGCAGGCGCTGGCGTGGCGTGAGGCCACGGCCGACCGGTGCGTGCGGCAGGACCGATGGGATGTTTTCGAGGCCCTCGAGACGGAGAACCTCCTCCACCAGGTCGGCCGGGATAGTCAGGTCCGGCCGCCAGGTCGGCGGGGTGACCTCGATCTGACGGGCCCCCTGGCCGTCGCGCAGGCCGGTCTCGCGGACGGTGCAGCCCACCTCGCGGAGGCGACCGATCGTGGTACCGTCCGGGTAGATCATGCCCGCAACCTTGCCCGGACGGTTGGTGTGCATCTTGATCGTCGGCATGCTCGGCACCTCGCCGACCATGGTACGGCCGTGCACGACCTTGCCGCCGGCGATGCGGACGAGCAGCGAGACCGCGAAGTCCAGGGCATTGCCGATGACCGCGGCGTCGGTACCGCGCTCGAAGCGGCGGGAAGATTCAGAGGAGAGCTTGTGGCGGCGGCAGGTGCGGGCCACGGTGAGCTCGTCCCAGTGGGCGGCCTCGAAGAGCACATCGACGGTCTCATCGGAGATCTCGGATGTGCTGCCTCCCATCACACCGGCCAGAGACTGGATTCCGGAGTCGTCGGAGATGACGACGTCCTCGCTGGACAGGGTCCGCTCCACACCGTCAAGGGTGGTCAGGGTGTCGCCCTCGGAAGCGCGGTGCACCCGGAGGTTGCCGGTGATCTTGGCGGCGTCGAAGGCGTGCATCGGCTGGCCGAGCAGCATCATGACGTAGTTCGTGACGTCCGTGGCTGCGTTGACCGGGCGCTGGCCACAGAGCATCAGCTCGCGCTGCAGCCACAGCGGGGATTCGGCGGTCGGGTCGATGCCCTCGACCTTGCGGATGCCGAAGAGGGAGCACTTCGCGTCCTCATCGACCTCGAGGGAGAGGATGTCGTCCTCGATGCCCGGGATGCCCGCGAAGAGGTCATCGTCGAGGGCTGCGGCCGCCGGATCAAGCGCCGGGTCGCGATACTGCAGCTCGAAGGAGGACGCCAGCTCGCGGGCCAGGCCTCGTGCGGACAGCGCGTAGCCGCGGTCCGGGGTGACGTTGACCTCGAAGACGGTGTCGTCCAGGCCGAGCAGGCCGCGGGCGTCGTCACCGATGCCGAGACCGTTGGCCTTGATCTCCTCCTCGGAGACAGTGATGATTCCGGGGCTCGTGCCATCGTAGAGACCGAGCTCGGAGGCAGAGCACATCATGCCCTCGGAGATCTTGCCGTAGGTCTTGCGGGCGGAGATCTCGAATGGACCAGGCAGCACGGTGCCCGGCAGCGCGACGATCACGTAGTCGCCCTCGGCGAAGTTGCGGGCACCACAGATGATGTTCTGCGGCTCGCCAGTGCCGTTGGCCTCCCCGACGGCGACCTCGCAGTAGCGGATCGGCTTCTTGAAGCCCTCCAGCTCCTCGATGTTGCTCACCTTGCCGATGACGAGTGGGCCTTCGGTCTTCGGGAGGCGTTCGTAGCCCTCCGTCTCGAAGCCGACGCGGACGAAGCCTGCGTCGAGGTCTTCGGAGTCCACAGACCAGCTGGGGTTCGCGGTCTGCAGGATCCGGGTGAGCCAGTTCTGAGAAATCAACATGTGCTTGAAAAGGTCCTTTTGCCAGAAGAGTTGTGGAGCGGAGTTTGTTGTGGCGGCGGGGTAAAGCGGGGCCTAGCCGCGGACCCCGAATGGCAGGGTGAAACGGACGTCGCCTTCCACCATGTCGCGCATGTCGGGCAGTCCGTTGCGGAACTGCAGGGTGCGCTCGATGCCCATGCCGAAAGCGAAGCCCGAGTACTCCTCCGGATCGATTCCTGCAGCGATAAGGACGTTGGGGTTGACCATGCCGCAGCCACCCCACTCGATCCAGCCGGCGCCGCCCTTCTTGTCCTCGAACCAGACGTCAACCTCGGCTGAGGGCTCGGTGAACGGGAAGTAGTTCGGGCGGATGCGGGTCCTGGTGTTCGGCCCGAACAGGGACTTCGCGAGGTGGTCTAGGGTTCCCTTGAGGTGGGCCATGGTCAGGCCCTTGTCCACGGCCAGCCCCTCGACCTGGTGGAAGACCGGGGTGTGGGTGGCGTCCAGCTCGTCGGTGCGGAACACACGGCCCGGGCAGGCGATGTAGACCGGCACTTCGCGGGAGAGCATGGTGCGCATCTGCACCGGAGAGGTGTGCGTGCGCAGCACCTGGCGGGAGCCTTGCGGTGCGATGTGGAAGGTGTCCTGCAGGGTGCGGGCCGGGTGGTCCGGGATGAAGTTCAGGGAGTCGAAGTTGAAGTACTCCGCCTCGACCTCCGGGCCATCGGCGATTTCCCACCCCATGCCGACGAAGATGTCCGCGATCTGCTCGTTGAGGATCGTGATCGGGTGCTGGGCGCCAACCTGGCCGCGGGTCGTTGGCTGGGTGACGTCGATGCGCTCGGCGCGCAGCGCTTCCTGGTTGCGCTTCTCCTCGAGCTCGGCTTTGACCTGGGCAAAGAGCTTCTCAACGCGACCGCGTGCCATGTTGACGATGCGACCGGCGTCCTTGCGCTGATCCTTCGGCAGCGAGCCGAGGGAGCGGCGAGCGGCCGGGATCGGAGCGTCGTCACCGAGGTGCGCGCGACGGGCCTCAGCGAGTTCCTCGAGGTTCGTCGCGGAGGTAAAGGCCTTTTCGGCGGCTTCGGCCGCCGCCCCCATCGACTCTTCAGAGATTTCTACAGCAGCCTCAGGCGACACTGGCGATTCCGACAACGTGGGCTCCTCGCAACACGTAAAACGACTATTTCAGGCTACAGCTTAGCAATCTGCGCTTTGGAGGATTCGTAAAGGCACACACTTGCTGCCGTGGCGAGGTTCAGCGATTCTGCCTGGCCCCGCATCGGGATACTCACCCGGATATCCGCAAGGTCGAGCCAGTCCCCTAGCCCGTGTGCCTCGTTGCCGAAGAGCCATGCGGTGGGCTGGGCGAGCATGCCATTCGCGGGGTCAGCCGCCTCGTGGAGGGTGACATCCCCGTCCGCTGCGGTAGCGAAGATCTGGAACTCCGCTTCGTGGAGTTTCTCGACGACCTCGACCACCGAGGTGTTGCGGGCGACGGGCAGGTTAAACAGACTTCCAGCTGATGCGCGCACCGCTTTACCGCCCTGCGGATCCACGGTGTTTCCGGCAAAGAGCACTCCCCCGGCGCCGAAGGCATCGGCGACACGGATAATGGTCCCCGCGTTTCCCGGTTCATTCGTCTCGACAGGGACAGCGATCAGCGGGCTGTTCTTGACGGCGCTAGCAATGAGTGCGTCGTCATCGACCATCTGGTTCGCACAGAGGGCGAACAGGCCGGTGTGGGTGACCGTCTCGGAGAGGTGGTCGGCGGCACGTTCGGTGATGAGGTGGACATGGGTGCCGGTGACGTCCTGGAGGAAGGGGAAACGCTCCCACGCAGCCTCGGTGACGTACAGGTCGAGGACCTCGCCGCGCGCGAGAGCTGCGGTGACCGCATTCTCCCCCTCGGCGAGGAAGCGACCGGTCTTGCGCCGGGTGGCGGCTCGGTGCAGCTTGGCGGCGTTGACGATGCGGGGCGTGCGTTCGGTGAACATCTCCATGCCTCCACAGCCTAGTCGGGTTGTTGCGAGGCGATGACTGTGGTGCCCCGCTGCCCGCCTCTCCCCTGTTCGGGAACTCCACCACCACGCTCCCAGCTCACTTTGCACGCACGGTAGCCCATGAAGACATGAAAAAAACCGCCCCGACGCGGAGCGCGTCGAAGGCGGTGGGAGGCTGAACGCCTCGGCTGGATTTAGGAAGCCGCCGGTGCGTTGACGTCCTCCGGCAGAGCAGCCTTAGCAGCCTCGCACAGTGCGGTGAAGGCAGCAGCGTCGGAGACAGCCAGCTCGGCCAGGACCTTGCGGTCGACCTCGATCTCGGCCAGCTTCAGGCCCTGGATCAGTCGGTTGTAGGTCATGTCGTTCTGACGAGCAGCGGCGTTGATGCGCTGGATCCACAGCTTGCGGAACTCACCCTTGCGGGCGCGACGGTCGCGGAAGGCGTAGGTCTTGGAGTGGAGCATCTGCTCCTTCGCCTTGCGGTACAGGCGGGAGCGCTGGCCCCGGTAGCCCTTCGCGGAATTCAGTACTTCGCGACGCTTCTTCTTTGCGTTCACAGAGCGCTTGACACGTGCCACGGTGATACGTCCTTTACTTCAGGTTGTTCTTTAGTATTTCGAGAAAAGGGGGAGGCTTAAGGTGATTAAGCCTTGCCCAGCAGGCGCTTCATGCGCTTGTTGTCGGCTGCGGACACGTCGGTGGTGCCCTTCAGGCGGCGGGTGCGGGTAGACGGCTTGCCCTCAAGAAGGTGGCGGCGGTAGGCGCGCTCGCGACGGAGCTTGCCGGAACCGGTGACCTTGATGCGCTTAGCGGTACCCTTGTGCGTCTTCTGCTTCATTGGTGAAAATCCTCTAGCAACGTTTGTGAACTACTGAGACTACTTCTTGCCCTTGTTGCGGACGGGGCCGAGAACCATCGTCATGTTGCGACCGTCCTGCTTCGGACGGGACTCAACCTGACCAAATTCCTCAACGTCAGCGGCAAGACGCTCCAGGAGGCGGAAGCCCAGCTCAGGGCGGGACTGCTCGCGACCACGGAACATGATCGTGACCTTGACTTTCGAGCCCTTCTCCAGGAAACGAACGACGTTACCCTTCTTAGTCTCGTAGTCGTGGTCATCGATCTTCGGGCGGAACTTCTGCTCCTTGACCACAGTCTGCTGCTGATTACGTCGAGCCTCGCGGGCCTTCTGGGCCTGTTCATACTTGAACTTGCCGTAGTCCATGATCTTGGCCACGGGCGGCTTCGCGTTCGGCGCGACCTCTACCAGATCGAGGTCTGCTTCATAGGCCAGCTTGCGAGCATCGTCCGTCTTGACAATGCCGACCTGTTCTCCGTTGGGACCGACGAGTCGGACCTCGGGGACTCGAATTCGGTCGTTGATGCGAGCTTCAGCGCTGATGTGAACTCCTCAGTAGCAGTAATAAGTGATCTTTACCGCAACTGCTTATGGAGCCCTAGAAAATCCCCCGCGCCGGAGCGCCCAAATAAAAGCCCCTTCGACCATACGGAAGAGGCTGCGAGGATAAAACCTCGCTTTGGACCCGAGCCCAGCCAGTGACGGCGGTCTAAGGTGGGAGAGAAAGAACTCCACTTGCAGCTTGTCGACACACGACAAGCGGTAGTGCTAATCAATATAGCACGCAGATCCTAGGCGGGCAACATGGGTGCGAGGTATGTCGCGGTATGTGAGCCGGCGACTTTCGCAACCTCCTCCGGGGTCCCCTGGGCCACGACCGTGCCGCCACCCGAGCCGCCCTCCGGCCCCATGTCGATGATCCAGTCCGCGGACTTGATGACATCTAGGTTGTGCTCGATGATCAGCACCGTATTGCCCTTGTCCACCAGCCCCTGAAGGACAAGCATGAGCTTGCGGATGTCCTCAAAGTGCAGACCGGTAGTCGGCTCGTCGAGGATGTAGATCGTCCGCCCGTTGGAGCGCTTCTGCAGCTCGGCTGCGAGCTTCACACGCTGCGCCTCACCGCCAGACAGCGTGGTGGCTGCCTGGCCGAGGCGCACGTAGCCCAGACCGACATCCACGAGCGTATTGAGGTAGCGTGCGATCGCCGTGATCGGCTCGAAGAATTCCGCCGCCTCGGAAATCGGCATGTCGAGAACCTCGGCGATGTTCTTGCCCTTGTACTTCACCTCGAGCGTTTCGCGGTTGTACCGGGCACCGTCGCAGACCTCGCAGGGCACGTAGACATCGGGCAGGAAGTTCATCTCGATCTTCAGCGTGCCGTCACCGTGGCAAGCCTCGCATCGCCCGCCCTTGACGTTGAAGCTGAAGCGCCCGGCCGTGTAACCGCGTACCTTCGCCTCCGTGGTTTCCGCGAAAAGCTTGCGCACCTTGTCGAAAACACCGGTATACGTCGCCGGGTTGGACCGCGGGGTGCGCCCGATCGGGCTCTGATCGACCTGCACGAGCTTGTCAAGCTGGTCCAGCCCGCTGACCTTCTTGTGACGCCCCGGCACCAGGCGGGCACCGTTGAGCTGATTGGCCAGGGACCTCGCCAGAATCCCATTGACGAGCGAGGACTTACCCGAACCCGACACACCGGTGATGCAGGTCATCACACCGAGTGGGATCGACACGTCCACCTTCTTGAGGTTATTTTCCTGCGCCCCGTGGATCGTCAGCATCCGCTCACTATCGATCTCGCGGCGGGAGTCCGGCACCGCCAGAACCCGGCGCCCAGCAAGGTAATCACCGGTCAGCGAGCCTTCGGCATCCGTAATGCCCTCGGGCCCGCCGGAGTAGACGATATGCCCGCCATACTCGCCGGCGTTTGGTCCGATGTCCACCAGCCAGTCCGCCGCGCGGATCGTGTCCTCATCGTGCTCGACGACGATCAGGGTATTCCCCAGGTCGCGGAGGTTCTCCAGGGTCGTGACCAACCGGGCGTTATCCCGCTGATGCAGCCCAATCGAAGGCTCATCCAGCACGTAGAGAACGCCCGCCAGGCCCGCACCAATCTGGGTGGCCAGGCGGATACGCTGCGCTTCGCCACCGGATAGGGTGCCCGCCGAGCGGGACAGGGCAAGGTAGTCCAGGCCGACGTCCAGTAGGAACTTGAGGCGCGCCTGCGTTTCGCGCAGCACCGCTCCCGCGATCATCTCCTGCCGCTTATTCAGCGTGAGGTTATCCAGGAACTCGCTGGCCTCGGCGATGGAGAGGTCGGACACACCCGCGATGGACAGCTCCCGGTCCCCCGAGGCGATGGTCACAGCCAGCACCTCCGGCTTCAGGCGCGCCCCATTACAGGTCGGGCACGCTACCTCGCGCATGTAGCTGCGGTAGCGGTCCTTGGACCAGTCGGAGTCGGTCTGGTCCAGCTTGCGCTTCAGGAATGGCATCACGCCCTCGAAGGGGGCGTTGTACCGGCGCTGGCGGCCATAGCGGTTCTTGTAGCTCACGCTGATCGGGGTGGGGTGCCCCTTCAATACGGCCTTCTGCTCGGCCTTAGTCAGCTCTGACCACGGGGTCTTCGGGTCAACGTCCAGCTCCTTGCACAGCGCGGTAACGAGCTTGTCGAAATAGCGCGCGTTCGGGCTAGACGTCCACGGGGCGATGGCCTTGTTCAGCGGCGCGTCCTCGTCCGGGATGACGAGCATTTCATCAACCTCGAGCTTCGTGCCCAGGCCGTCGCAGGCCGGGCACGCACCGAACGGGGAGTTGAAGGAGAAGGCGCGCGGCTCGAGCTCGTCGAGCTGCAAGGCGTGGCCATTGGGGCAGGCCATCTTCTCGGAGAAACGCCGCTGGCGATTCGGATCGTCCTCGTCGAGGCCAACGAATTCGATGACGACGACACCGTCCGCGCGGCGAAGTGCTGTCTCGACGGAATCGGTGAGTCGCTGCTTCTGACTTTCCTTCACTTGGAGGCGGTCGATGACGACGTCGATGTCGTGCTTGACCTGCTTCTCCAGCTGCGGTGGGTCAGTCAGTCGGTGGACCTCGCCGTCCACCCGGACGCGGGCATAGCCCTCGGCAGCAAGCTCTTCGAAGAGGTCGACGAACTCTCCCTTGCGGGTACGCACAACCGGTGCGAGTACCTGGAACTTGGTGCCGGCTTCCATGGCCATGATCTGGTCCACGATTTCCTGCGGGGTCTGCCGCTGGATCACTTCGCCACACGTCGGGCAGTGCGGGGTGCCGGTGCGGGCGAAGAGCAGGCGCAGGTAGTCGAAAATCTCGGTCACGGTGCCCACAGTGGACCGTGGGTTGTGGTTGGTCGACTTCTGGTCGATGGAGACCGCCGGTGAGAGCCCTTCGATGAAGTCCACATCCGGCTTATCGAGGCGACCGAGGAACATGCGGGCATAGGAGCTCAGGGCCTCGACGTAGCGTCGTTGCCCCTCAGCAAAGATGGTGTCGAAGGCCAGCGAGGACTTCCCGGAA
>DYZK01000074.1 GCA_020741275.1 Corynebacterium urealyticum | reverse complement strand
CCCATGCCGATATTCTCCGTGCGGATCGGGCTGATGCCCACCGGGTCACCCGCCTCGATCATCTGTCCGTCCTCGATGACCATCGCCACGTGCCCATCCCACACCGCCAGGTCCCCGGGCTGCACCTGGTCCATCGGGATCTGCGGACCCACGGCCTGCTGGTCGGCCAGGCGGGGCAACTCCACCCCAGCTTGCCCGTAGGCCCACTGGACGAAACCGGAGCAGTCGAAGCCCTGGCCCGGTGTGGTGCCGCCCCACACGTACGGGGTGCCCAGCTGCGTCTTCGCCGCGGCCACGGCCTTGGCCGCCGCCTCGGTCGGGGCGCCCGCCACAGCGTCGGGACCCGCAGCATCGCTGGAATCCACGGCGTCACCGGAACTCACAGCCGCCCCGCCGGGAGCCGACCCGGATCCCGTGGCCCCACCCGGGTTCGCCGGCGCGGGAGGCGCCCCGTCCGACCCCTCGGACGGCGCGGGGACTGCCGGGATGGCCTCCGCAGGCACCACGGTGGCCGTGGCCTCCTCCGCCAGCCCCAGCAACTCCTGGCCAAGCGCTTGCACGCGGGCCTCCGCCCGGCCCAGGTGCTTGCACGCGATGGCCTGCGCCTCAGCCAGCGCCACCGGTGCGGTCGGGCCGAGCAGCTGCAGAGGATTCACCGTCGCACCGATCTCCGCCAGGGCTTCCATCGCGATTGCCCCGATATCCTCAATCGCCGCCTGGACGGCCTGCTGTCCGCGCCCGGCCACCGCGTCCAGCCCCTGGCGGACCTCCTCGACGAGCTCCACCGCCTCCGAACCTTGCGCGAGCTTGGCGGCCATCGCCCCACCGGCCTCGCCGAGTACGGCCGAGCCGACCGTCCGGATGACCGCCCCGGCAAGCCCGTTGACCCCGGAGCCCAACAGTGCAGAAACCCCCGGCTGCAGCGGCTGCGGGATGAGGGCCGCGATGGGTTCAACGAGCCCCAGAAAATCCGGGACGCAGCCGCCCCCACCGAGCATGGAGTCAGCCACCTCCCCAAGAACGGAGCCGATCACATCCTCGACAATGGCCCCGCCAGCTGGTGCCAATACAGGTGCGCTCATCACCGAACACCTCCCGCAAGTGCTTCAAAGCCAGCCTGGGCGGCCTGCTCATGCTCGTCTACGCGCCCCCGGAACTCATCCAGCGCGCCGGCGGCGCCCTGGTAGAACCTCGCCAATTCCTCGGTGGCCTCGTGGTGGCGAGCCCGAGCCTGCTGCAGCGCGGCGAGGAACCGCCCCAGCTCCGGCAGGAAGGGCAGTTCCACGTGCGGCGTGTGGGGCGGGGCCACCGCCGCCAGCTGCTCCGCCACCGACCGCGCCTCGTGTGCTGCTGATCGAATCCGCTCCTGCTCGGCGACCACCTGGCCGCCAGTGTGTCCCCCAGTACCTGGTCGCTGAGTACCAGGTCGCCCAGTACCGTTCGTCAAAGGCACCATTATTCCCCCTGAATCTTCCCTGAATCGTCTCGGTGCGTGAAGCAACTCAGAGGTATTAGACAACGCGCGCGCCCATTTGGTTCCCGCCCATGCCAATTTTCTCGCGGGGCCGGTGCTTAACGTAGATTTGGAGTCATGGACATCAAGGTGGTCAATCATCCTCTCGTGCGCGCCCGTCTGACGATTATGCGCGACGCCCGCAGCAACAACGTGGTCTTCCGCGACGCCCTCGCGGACCTCGGTGCGATGCTGATCTACGAGGCCAGCAACGACCTCGTGACCGAATCCTTCGACGTGGAAACGCCTGTCTCCACCGCTGAGGGGCACCGGCTGAAGAACCCGCCAATCATCGTCCCCATCATCCGCGCGGGCCTCGGCATGATCGACCCGGCCCTCTCGATGATCCCGGACGCCCAGGTGGGCTTCATCGGCCTGGCCCGCGACGAAAAGACCCACGAGCCGGTCCCGTACCTCGAGGCCCTGCCGGATGACCTCTCCGGGCAGCCCGTCATGCTGGTGGACCCGATGCTCGCCACCGGCGGCTCCCTGCTCAACGCCGTGGAGCTGCTCGTCGAGCACGGCGCGGACGACATCACCTGCGTGTGCATGGTCTCCGCCCAGCCGGGCGTGGACAAGCTGGTGAACTCCGGCCTGCCGGTGCGCAAGCTCGTCACCGCCACGATCGACCCGGCGCTCGACGAGAACGCCTACATCGATCCGGGCCTAGGCGACGCCGGCGACCGCCTCTACGGCCCGCGGAATATCGACCTCGAGAGCCGCTAGCGCCGCCTCCACCTGCTCGCGGCCCGCGGCCTCGCCCACGGCCTCCAGGTAGAACTTCGCCTTCGGCTCCGTCCCGCTCGGTCGGGCGACGACCCGCAGCGCTACGCCGTCTGCATTACCCACCAGGCGCAGCCCCTCCGCGGCCTCCTCACCCAGCAGTTCGGCGCTCATCGTGGCCCCCGCCAGGTTTTCCGGCGGTGCGGCCGCGAATTTTTTAATGACGTCCGTGGCTTGCGCGATGGACTCCAAGCGGATCGAGAGCTGGCTGGAGCGGAAGCAACCGAACTCCTGCTCGATCGCCGCCAGCTCGTCCGCCAGGCTCCGCCCCGCCGCGGCGAGCTCTGCCGCCCAGGCGGCCGCGACCAACGCGGTGGCGATGCCGTCCTTATCTGCGACGATGCCGGGGGACGGGCAGGTGCCGATGGCCTCCTCGTAGGCGAAAGCCAACTCCCCGGGGCGATCTTCCGCCGCGCGCGCCAGGTGCTTGAAGCCAGTCTTCGTCTCCACGTACTCCCACCCGCTGGCCTGGGCCATCACACCCAGCAGCTGGGAGGAGACGTAGGTCGTCGCGACCACCGGCGGGGCAGTGGCGTCTGCCGCCACGCCAGAGAGCACGCGACGGGCCAACAGCGGGCCGGCCTCGTTGCCGCTCAGCATCCGGTAGGCCGGGTCGTTACCGGTAGGCACACCGATCATGCAGCGGTCCGCATCCGGGTCGAGCGCGAGCAGCAGGTCCGCGCCGACCTCCTTACCCAGTGCGAGCAGCAGGTCGGTCGCGCCGGGCTCCTCCGGGT
>DYZK01000073.1 GCA_020741275.1 Corynebacterium urealyticum | reverse complement strand
AATACTCCTCAGGCAGCACGCACAGCCCAGCGGCCCCGCCGCCGGGCTTTTCGCCGTGCCAATCAGCGCCCCACCGACGGCGCGATGAGCATCGTCGAGCATATCCAGGAGCTGCGCCGCCGCCTCATTATCGCGGTCATCGCCATCCTGATCGGCACGATCTTGGGTTACCTCTGGTACGGCACCAATGTGGGCCCGCTGCGTAGCTTGGGCGAAATCCTGCGCGAGCCATATTGCAAACTTCCTTCCGAGGTGCGCTTCGGCGCCGCGACAGGGGAGTGCCGACTGCTGGCCACGGGCCCCTTCGAGATGTTCCTGCTGCGCTTGAAGGTCGGTTTCATCGCTGGCATCGTGCTCTCCGCACCCGTGTGGATCGGCCAGATCTGGGGCTTCATCACCCCAGGACTGAAGAAGAATGAGCGCCGCTGGGCGGTCTCGGTCTCACTCGTTGCGACACTGTTTTTCTTCTTCGGCGCCGCGCTGGCTTACCTAGTCCTGCACCACGGTCTGCACTTCCTTCTCACTGTCGGCGACGAGGCCCAGATCACCGCGCTTAAGGGCAGCGAGTATTTTAGCTTCGTCCTCATCCTTCTACTCGTCTTCGGTGTGAGCTTCGAGCTGCCGTTGTTCACGGTGCTTCTGAGCTTTGCGGGGCTGCTGCGCTACGACAGCATCAAGACGAAGCGCCGCTACATCATCGTCGGTCTCTTCGTCTTCGCGGCCTTCGTGACTCCGGCTGACCCGTTCTCCATGCTGGCACTCGGATGCGCGCTGACCCTGATGATGGAGATCGCCTACGTGATCATCCGATTCAATGACAAGCGTCGGGATAAGCGGCAGGCGCGGGAGGCCGACGCCCCTGGTTCCGACATTCGCCCTTCCGGTGCGATCGGCCCAGCAGAGGCTGTCGAACGGGCCGAGCCGATCAAGGCGTCCCAGGGGATCGCGGGTCAGGGCCCGGCAGACCCGGGCATGGGACGGCGGAACTCCTTCAACTACGCCGAGATCTTCGACGAGGACATCTAAACACCACCTCGGCCCTCGATGGGCAGCGGGCCGGGGCGGAGGCCCCTGCCCGAACCGACGTCCTGAAACGTGTGAGCAACAGCGAGCGGATAGACTCGGTACACATATGGCTAACAGCGCTACGTGCAACGCAAAAAACTACCCCACGCTGGTCGAAGAGTTCCGGAGGGAATACGACTTCGAACTCGATGAATTCCAGCTCGACGCAGCCGCTGCGATCGCCGAGGGCAGGGGAGTGCTCGTAGGAGCACCGACCGGAGCCGGAAAGACGATCGTCGGCGAATTCGCGGTCTACATGGCCTTCCACGGTGGTGGGGCCTGCTTCTACACCACGCCCATCAAGGCGCTGAGCAACCAGAAGTACCACGACCTGTGTGCCAGCTACGGGGAGGAGAACGTCGGGCTGCTCACCGGCGACGTCACCCTCAATCCGGATGCGCCGATCGTCGTCATGACCACCGAGGTCCTGCGCAACATGATCTACGCGGACTCGGACCGGCTGGCCAGCCTCACCCACGTGGTGATGGACGAGGTCCACTTCCTGGCCGACCGGTGGCGCGGGCCGGTGTGGGAGGAGACGATCCTCAACTTGGACCACAGCGTGACCCTGGTGTCGCTTTCTGCGACGGTCTCCAATGTGGAAGAGTTCGGCGGCTGGCTGCGCACGCTGCGCGGTGAGACAGACATCATCGTCACCGACAAACGCCCCGTCCCACTGACCCAGTACATGATGGTCGGTTCCAAAATCATGCGGCTGTTCAGCAAGAACGCCGAGCACCTGGCGGGGGAGGACCACCCCGGCGCGATCAACCGCTCCCTCCTGACAGCTGTGGGCAAGGCCGAGGCTTATGGCAATCAACGTGGGCCCCGGCGCGAGGACGTGGTTCGCCACCTTGAACAGACGAAGATGCTGCCGGCGATCTACTTCATCTTCTCCCGCATCGGCTGCGATAAGGCGGTGCAGCAGCTGCTCATCCGGAAGGTGGAGCTCACCACGCCAGACGAGGCTCGGGAGATCGGCGAGATCATTGACGAGGGCGTTGCGGGGCTGGAGCCAGCGGATCTGCACATGCTGGGTTTCCGCCAATGGCGCCGGGCGCTGATGCGGGGCTTCGGCGCTCACCACGCTGGGATGTTGCCTGCCTTCCGGCATATTGTGGAGAAGCTGTTTAGCCATGGGCTGCTGAAGGTTTGCTTCGCCACCGAGACACTGGCGCTGGGAATCAACATGCCCGCGCGCACGGTGGTGCTGGAGAAAATGACGAAGTTTAACGGGGAGGCTCACGCGGAGCTGACGCCCGGTCAGTACACGCAGCTGACGGGGCGCGCGGGGCGCCGAGGCATCGACACGGTGGGCAACGCCGTGGTGCTGTGGAGCCCCCAGGTCGACCCCTATTCGGTGGCAGCGCTTGCCTCGGCCCGGACCTATCCGCTGGATTCGACGTTCCGGCCGGGTTACAACATGGCGGTCAACCTCATCGCCACCAAGGGCTGGGGTGAGGCGCACAGGATCCTGGAGCGTTCCTTCGCCCAGTACCAGGCCAATGACACGATCGTGGAGCGCGCGCACGCCGTCGAACTGCGGCGTCAGGACTTCGACCGGGAGCGCGCAGAGTTGGAGGCGCTGGTGGGTCGCACTGAGGCGGCACAACGGGAGGACGCCTCCGAGCTCACCGAGCAGGTCTTGGATTACGCGGAGCTGCGGCGCACGCTCTCCCACGAGGAGCGGCAGGCCAAGCGGGATGCCGCTCTCGAGCGCCAGCAGGAGGTCGAGCACCTGCTGCGCACAATCAACGTGGGTGATGTGCTCGCCCTGCCGACGGGTAAGAACCCGGTGACCGCTGTGGTCGTCCGGTCTGATTCGGGCCGCAATCCGCGCCCCACCTTGGTTCTCGACGACGGCTGGGTGGAGCGCGTCGCCGCCGACATGTTCCGTAACACCCCGGTGATCATCGGGCACATGAGGATTCACCGAGGCGTGGAACGCGCGCCGAAGCGCCACGCTCGGGCTGTGGCCTCCCAGCTGCGGCGGATGCACCTGGATAAGCCGAAGAAGATCCGCCCGCACGCCCGCGGGGGTTCCAAGAAGGCTGCGGATCTGCGCAATCAGCTCCATGTCCACCCGGTGCATTCCTGGGCGGAGCGCGAGGAGCTGGCGAAGAAGGCGCAGTCGGTGCTGAAGGCCGGTCGGCGTTGGGAGTATCAGAAGCAAGAGTCCGAGCAGCCTGGAGACTCGCTGACCGCAACCTTCGACCGGATTATCGCGCTGCTCGAGGAGCTGGGCTATGTGGAAACCTGGACTGCTGAGGGCGGTACGCCGGCGGCAATGGTCACGGAAGAAGGTGAGAAGCTGGCTCGGATTCACCACGAATCCGACCTGCTGGTGGCCCAGTGTCTCCGCCGCGGTCTGTGGGATGACCTCGATCCGGCCGAGCTGGCTGCTGCGGTGAGTGCCTGCGTCTTTGAGAACCGTCGCGAGTCCACCGTACGCACCCAGCTGCCAACCGATGCGCTGGAGGAGGCGGTAGCGCACACGCTGCGCGTGTACAAGGAACTTGTCAGCGACGAGGAACGCCACCGCCTGACCGCCACCCGGGAGCCCCAGCTGGGCTTCGCCACGGCTGTGCACCAGTGGGTGGCCGGGGCGCCGCTGGAGTACTGTCTGCAGGCCGCGGAGGCCTCGGGCGCGGTGCTGACCCCAGGTGACTTCGTCCGCGCCTGTGGTCGGGTGAAGGATCTGCTGGATCAGATCAAGATGACCGGTTATTCCAACGACGTGAGGAAGTCCGCGCGCAAGGCCGTGGACGCAATGCAACGAGGAGTTGTGGCTATCGATGTCTAATATCGCCATTTTCGGGGCCACCAGTGAGATCGGCGAGCACATCGCACGCCTGCTGGCACCGGGGCAAACCTTCCTGTTGGCAGGACGCCGACCTGAGGCGCTGGAAGCCTTGGCCACGGAGCTTAGCGACTTAGGCGCTCAGCGGGTGGAGACCTACTTCTTTGACGCGGCAGATACCGCGAGCCACAGCTCCGTGATCGATGAAATGGAGGCGGCGTGCGGACCGATCGACAAAGCTTTCGCCATGTTCGGGGTACTGGGTGATCAGCAGCTCGCGGAGGAGGATGGTGCTGAGGTTTACCGGGTGCTGCACACGGATTTCACCGCACAGGCCGTCCTGCTCACGGAGCTAGCCCAGCGAATGAAGAATCGCGGCGAGGGCACGTTGGTGGCGTATTCCTCGATCGCCGGTGCCCGGGTGCGCCGCCCGAATTACGTCTACGGTTCCGCAAAAGCCGGTCTGGATGGCTTCGCCCAGGGGATGCAGGACGCCCTGCGGGGCAGCGGGGTGCGGCTGATGGTCGTGCGCCCCGGCTTCGTCATCGGACGAATGACCGAGGGGATGGATCCTGCACCGATGTCTTCCACCCCAGATGTGGTTGCCAAGGCGACCGTGGAGGCCCTGGATGGGCGCCGTGACGACGTGTGGATCCCAGGGAAGCTCCGAGTGTTGGCTGCGGTGATGCAGCTGGTGCCGCGTTGGCTGTGGCGGCTCGCGCCGCGTTAGAGCGCTTTTGCTTCCGCCGAGACTACGATGGAATCTCTAGCACCATCGCAGTGTTACTGCTTTCAGGAACCGCATGTCGCTAGTGCACTGATTGTCTTTAGGAGGACACGGAAAACTTATGCGCAGGAGCTTCTTCCTCTACGTGGTCGTGGAGTTGTTGGCCTTTATTCTGCTAGGCAAGTGGCTCGGCTTCGGCTGGACGATCCTGCTGTACCTGGGGCTGTTCATCCTCGGTGTCGCCATCGCCGCCTGGCAGATGCGTGTCCTGACGGTGCGCGTGCTGCGGGACCGCAGGTCGCCGGGGAAGCTGACCGGTGATGCAGCGCTGTCTGCATTCGGCGCCCTACTGGTAGCCCTGCCGGGCGTGGTGACGGGGGTTGTGGGCATTCTGTTCATGCTGCCGCCCACCCGCTCTGTGGCGCGGCGTTCCATGGGCACCGCCTTGCGCGCGAAGGTCACCCGGCTGGGTGGAGAGTCTTTCATCGTGTCCTCCCGCGCCAGCGATCCACAGGTGCGCAACATCCCAGGCTGGGGAGAGGTCATCGACCACCGCAGCGAGGAGTTCGGGGACGAGGGTCCTGCCGGAACTGATAGCGCCCGATGAAGCAGTGGCTCGCTAACCTTCCCTCTCCCTGGCGGGTGGTGGGAGCCCTTTTTGCGGGCTTCATGGTCTTCGCCTCCTACGAGCCCACCGGGCTGTGGTGGGCCGCCCCGTTGGGCTATGCGCTCTTCTTCGCCGTTGTCACGCAGCGGCACGCAGTCTCGCTCGCTTTCCTCAACTCACTGGCTACCTATGGTTTTCTGCTGCCCTGGATCGGGGAGTTCGTCGGCGCCTCCGCGTGGATCGCGCTCGCCATCGTGCAGGCGCTGTACGCCTTGCTTTTTGGCCTCGGGGTCCGCTGGTTGCTGCGCTGGGGCAACG
>DYZK01000072.1 GCA_020741275.1 Corynebacterium urealyticum | reverse complement strand
CCCACCGCGAGGCGCTGCGCACCCTCGCCGCGTCCCCGACACTCCGGGAATCCATCACCGTGATGGTGGACTCCCCTGCCCACCTGGATTTCATCGACGACGCGGTGGCTGAGCAGGAATCTTCCGGCGCTGAGCGCGGGGAGATTCGGGTGTGCATCGACGTGGACGCCAGCCTGGCCATGGGTCCGGTGCACCTGGGGGCGTTGCGCTCCCCGGTCCACTCCGTGGAGCAGGTCCGTCGCCTGGCGGAGGTCATTGTTGCCCGGCCGGGTTTCCGCCTGGTGGGGCTCATGGCTTACGAGGGGCAGATCGCTGGAACCACGGATAGCTCCCCGGCGGTCTCGGTGATGAAGGGCATCTCCACCCGCGAGCTGGCCACCCGGCGCGGGAAGATCGTGCGGGCGGTGGAGCAGCTGTTGGCGAGCGCGGGGCAGCCGCCGCTGGAGTTCGTCAACGGCGGCGGCACCGGGTCGATCGAGACCACCTCGGCGGAAACTGTCATCACAGAGATCGGTGCGGGCTCGGGTGTGCTGGCCCCGGGTCTGTTCGACCGCTATAAGAGCTTCCAGCCGGAGCCCGCGCAGTGGTTCGTGGTGCCGGTGGTGCGCCGCCCCGCCCCGGATGTGGTGACGGTGGCCGGTGGTGGCCGGGTGGCCTCTGGGCCACCGGGGGCGGACCGGCTGCCGACGGTGGACTACCCCGCGGGGCTGCGCATGGCCCCGCTGGAGGGCCCGGGCGAGGTGCAGACCCCGCTGAAGGGGCCTGCGGCCAAGAGCCTGCAGCTGGGCGATCACGTGTGGTTCCGCCACGCAAAGGCCGGCGAACAGGCGGAGTGGTTCGACGAGGTGATCGTCGTGTCCGGAGGAGAAATCGTGGACCGGTGGCCGACCTACCGGGGCGAGGGCCAGGCCTTCGTTTAGCCCTCCTCCGCGGCGGGGGTGGCCTTGCCGATCTTCTCGAGGGAGGCGTTGCGTCGGGTAGCGCGGGTCTGGATGACCATGTCGATGATGAAGATCACCACGGCCACCCAGATGATGGAGAAACCCACCCAGCGCATCGGCTCGATGTGCTCCTTGGTGACGAACACCGCCCAGAGCATCTGCATGACCGGGGTGAGGTACTGGATCATGCCCAGCGAGGTCAAGGACATCTCCTGGGCGGCGCGGGCGAAGGCCAGCAGCGGCAGGGCGGTGACCACGCCCGCGACCATCAGCAGAGCCGTGTGCCCGCCCCCCTCGGTGGTGAAAGTCGACTCCGGCCCCAGCCACAGCAGGTAGATCACGGCGATGGGGGCGAGCACCATCGTCTCGGCGGCCAGGGACTGCAGGGGCTCCAGCCGCATGCGCTTCTTCGCCAGCCCGTAGAAACCGAAGCTCAGGGCCAAGCCCAGGGAAATGATCGGCGGCTGGCCCAGCGCGATGGTGAGGATCACGACCGCCACCGCGGCAATGGCTACCGAGAGCTTCTGCATCGGGCGTAGGCTTTCGCGCAGTAGCAGCACCCCGAGCACGACGGAGACCAGCGGGTTGATGAAGTAGCCCAGGGCAGCGTCCGCGACGTGCCCGCTGTTGACCGCGTAGATATAGAGTCCCCAGTTCACGGAGATCAGCAGCGAAGCCACCGCGACCCGGATCCACTCCCGGGGCGTGATCTCGCGCAGCAGCTTGATGCGGCGCAGCGCCAGCAAGAGCAGCAGCACGAAGACCAGGGTCCAGATGAAGCGGTGCGCCAGGATCTCCACCGGAGCGGCCGGTTCCAGCAGCGGGAAGAACGCGGGGAAGAATCCCCACATGATGTATGCGGCAAATCCCCACAGCATGGGCTATTCCTCCTCGTGCGTCACGGCGCGGATACCCATACGGCCATAGGCTGCGTCCACCGGGGCCGGTTCAACGGCCATGACTTTGGGGTCCTCCGCGATCGCCTTGAGCTCGGCGGGGGCGGCGTAGACGAGGGCGCCGTTGATCGCGACATCCTCCCCCTCCAGTCCTTCGGTGGCGATGGTGAAGACGTCCTCGCGACGCAGCCCGGCGGCCGGTTCCGGGATCGGGCGCTGCACCACGGGGCCGATCAGCAGCGTGGACACACGCACCCGGTCCGAGTGCGGGATGTCGAAGACCTCAGCGAAGTCCTTTGGAACCATCGCCGTGGTGGGCGAGACCAGCGCCCAGCGCGGCTCGTTCCCCTCGGCTTCGTCAAGGAGCTGGCGGGAGTGCTCCTCGTACGCCTGGTCTGACATGTAGAACGGCCCCAGCTGGTCGCCGTTGATGTGCATCGGCTTGCTGGTGCGGTCCGACTGGGCCATGACCATGATCCCCACGAGCAGGGCAACGGCGCAGATCCCGCCGAGCCACGCCACCCACGCGGGTCGGCGGGTATCCTCCCAGTCCAGCTCCCGCTGGCGGGCGCGGTTGGGCTTGACCACCTGCGGAGACCTAGATGCCATCGTTGGCCTCCCGCAGCCTATCCAGGGCCTGCTGGAGGTCCGCTGGGTACGGGCTATCGATCTGCATCATTCGGCCCGTGGGGTGTTCGAAGCGTAGGGAGACTGCGTGCAGCCACTGGCGGATCAGCCCCAGCTTCTCGGCAAGCTCCGGGTCGGAGCCATACATGGGGTCGCCGCACAGCGGGTGGTGCAGGGAGGAGAAGTGCACGCGGATCTGGTGGGTCCGGCCGGTCTCCAGGTTCACCCGCAGCAGGCTGGCCTGGCGGTGGGCCTCCAGGGTGTCGTAGTGCGTCACCGCGTGCTTGCCGTCGTCGCGCACGGCGAAGCGCCAACCCGCCGAGGGGTGGCGCCCGATCGGGGCATCGATGGTCCCGGAGGTTGGATCGGGGTGGCCCTGCACCAGCGCGTGGTAGATCTTCTCCACCTCGCGGTTGCGGAAGGCGCGCTTCAAGTGGGTATATGCCCGCTCGCTCGCGGCGACGATCATCACCCCGGAGGTGCCAACGTCGAGCCGCTGGACGATGCCCTTGCGCTCCGGGGGCCCGGAGGTAGAGATACGGAAACCGGCGGCCGCCAGGCCCGCAGTCACGGTGGGGCCCTCCCAACCCAAGGTTGGGTGTGCAGCGACACCGACGGGCTTATTCACGGCGATGACGTCGTCGTCGGAATAGAGAATGTCCATGCCCTCGACGAGCTGAGGTGGCTCGGCAGCCAGGTCGCGTTCCGGGGCGGGAAGGGTGACGTCCAGCCACTGGCCGGCAACAAGCCGGTCGGACTTGCCCAGCGCCTTGCCCTCGGAGGTTATGTCCCCCGCGGCCGCGAGGTCGGCCACCACCGTCCGGGACAAGCCCAGCAGCTTGGACAGGCCTGCGTCGACACGCATCCCCGCCAGGCCGTCCGGCACGGGCATCATCCGCTGCTCACGTTCGGTCATTCCTGCGCCTTCCTTTCTGCTCGGGGCTCGACGATGAAAACGATGGCGAGGTAGAGGACTACCCCGACGGTGATGGCGATATCCGCCACGTTGAAGATTGCGAAGTTCCAGAAGCTGAAGAAGTCCACGACGTGGCCGTGCATGCCGCCCGGCTCCCGGAAAATGCGGTCGATCAGGTTGCCGGCCGCCCCTCCCCCGATCAGCCCGATGGTCAGGGCGCTGAGCCCGGTGCGGGCTCGGAAGGCGAGGAATACCGCCACACCCACGGCGATGAGCTGGACGAATGCCAGCACGATGGTGGCGTCCGTGCCCATCGAAAATGCCGCCCCCGGGTTGCGGACCAACAAGAAACGGAACCAATCCCCCAGCACCGGCACGGCTTCGCGCGGCGGAAGGGTGGCCACGGCCAGCCACTTGCTCAGCTGGTCGATGATCACCACGACCGCCAGGGTCGCCAGGGCCACGGCGGTCACGGTTCCTCGGTTACTCTGCTGCTTCACTCCAGCAAGTCTAGCTTGAGCTGCAAACTGCTACGGTTATGACCGTGTTTACTCCCTCACGCACCCGTTCCCACCGCACCAGCCGGCGCGCGATCGTCGCGCTGATGTGCTCCCTCGGACTCCTCGGCACGGCCGCGTGCTCTGCTGATTCGTCGAGCCCAGAGGCCGTCGAGGCGCCGGTCGAGGGCGTGCGCGTGCAGCTGCTTGAGCCCGGCAACAGCCCCCGCGCGACCCTCGCCTACCGCATCGGCGAGGAGGAGGCCTCCCAGGAGCTGACCTATTCGGCGACCCAGGGGTTGGAGCAGAAAACCGCCCACGGTGAGGGCGAAGACGTCCCCTACGGCGATGTCACGATGGATCTGCCGCTGAACGCCGCGGCGAGCGCCAAGGGCGAGGAGATCGCCACGACCGTCGTGGTGGGGCGCCCGGATGGGACGAACGCGGAGCTGAACGAGGACATGGCTTCCGCCGAGGGTTTCGAAATGCACCAGACGATGGAGCCCAGCGGCCGGGTGAAGACCCGCTCCTTCGGCGCTCCCGAGGGCGCCACGGACGGGGCTCGGGCCAGCGTGGAGCAGGCGCTGACGCAGATGACTGACCTGCCGATCGTCTTCCCTGAGGAGGAAGTGGGCCCGGGCGCGAAGTGGACGGTCAGCGGGCGCGTGGACGAGGGGGTCTCGCTGCGCCAGGAGCTGACGTACACGCTCGTGGAGCGGGACGGAGACAAGGTCATCCTCGACGTCGCGGCCAAGCGCCGACCGGCGGTCGCGAGCCTGGCGGATACGGATCTGAAGGTGCTGGAGGCGGATTCGACCTCCGAGGGGCGGATCACCGTTGATCTGTCTCGCCCACTGCCCGCTGAGGGCAAGGTCAGCGTGGAAACGACCGTCACCTACGGCAAGGACGACGCCCCACTGCGCGTGTTGCAGACCATCACGTCGCGCAGCGAATGGAAGTAGGCTGCTTGCGCCCTAGGGCGCAAGCCCCGGGGGCTTTGAGTCCCCTTTAGAGTTCCTTACACATCGGCGGGACCTGCTCCGGCAGGACCGTCTCGACGAGGGTGCATGCCCAGCGGGTATCCAGCTTCCACTTGCCATCCTCGTGGACGAACTCCACACCGCTGATGACCTGCGGGTCCCGCTCCGGGGCCTGCAGCTTGATGGTGGCCTCGGCCATGTCCGGCAGCACGCCCGGAAGCACCGGGTCCACGACCTCGAGCTTCGCCTGGGCCTCGCTCTGGCTGCGGGTCAGTGCCTCGAAGATCTCCGGTGCCTGGTCACCGTCGACGACGGAGTTGACCTTCTCCTCGGCAGGAACGCGCGGGTCGACCGCCTTGAGGAGGACCTCCTGCAGTTCCTGCGGGGTCGGCAGCTTCTCCTCCGGCGCGGTCGAGGACGGTGCGCTGCTGGCGGTGGTCTGCTCGGTGGTGGCGGCGTTATCCGCATCCTCCGAGCCGCAGGCGGTCAGCGAGAGGCCGGCGACGGCAGCGGTTGCCACGGCCACGGACTTCCAGATCTTCACGGTCAACATTCTCCTTCGACGCGGGGGTGTCAAAGCCCTGATCCTACTCGCCCGGGCAGCCAAAGCCCGCCTCCGCGGACAGTGGTGTGCGGCGGATCTCACTCCCCGGTGGAGTCGGTTGGCTCTTCCCCACCGAGCGCTAGCTGCTCGCCGTCGTCCTCCGTGGCCACGTTCCAGGCCAGGCTGTCCAGCGGGTCCGCGGGCTGGAGCTGCGGGTCATCGGTGTCGAAGGTCGCGATGCGCCCCGGGCCGGTTTCGCGGGTTTCGAAGCGCACGGTCACCACGCCCACCCCACTTCCCTGGACCCAGCCGTGGCCATAATCCGGGTGCCAGACGTCCTGGGTCTGTTGCCAGCGGCTTTCTTTCCGCTCCGCCGCTCCCCCGGGATGCGACTCGCCAACAGCCTCGGCCCCCGCGGGGATCGCACCCGGGCCGGCCACGGTCGTGGCGCTCTGGGTGACGCTCTGGTGCGGCCCCGCCGGGTGGCTGAGCTCCGGGAAGAGCATCTCCTGCCGGTCGTGGCTGAGTCCGGAGAAGCCCACGCCCACCAGCCGCACCGCGCCGGAATCCTCCGGGCGGGGCAGCACAGCGCGTGCGGCGCGCAGCAACTGCTCGAAGTCATCGGTGGGTGCGGGCAGCGTGGTCGACCGGGTGTGCAGCGCGAAGTCGCTGGTGCGGATCTTCACGGTGATGGTGCGCGCCGCCCGGCCGTCCTTGCGCAGCCGCCGGTAGGCCTGCCGGGCGGAGAGCTCCATGATGTTCAGCACGTCCCGGTAGGTCCGCGCATCCACCGGCAGGGTCTGTTCGGCGCTGATCTGCTTCGCCTCCGCGCGCGGGGCCACGGGCCGGGGGTCGTCGCCACCGGCCATGACCTGAACCTCCAGGCCAACCTTGCCGAGCAGCGACTTCACGTCGGTGGGGTCCATGTCCACGAACTGCTGGATCGTGTAAACGCCAACGTCGGCGAGTTTGGCCTGAGCGACCCGGCCAATCCCCCATAGGTCGCCCACGGGGCGTGGGCCGAAGGTGCCCATCCGGTCCTCCACCACGAAGATCCCGTGGGGCTTGGCGAGGTCACTGGCCATCTTCGCGTCCAGCTTGGTGCTCGCCATGCCGATGGAGCAGGGCAGCTCAGTGGCCTCCTCCACCGCGCGCTGGAGGTCCTCCGCCCACCGGCGGGCGGCCGCGGCATCCGCCAATCCCTGGGGCTCGGCGAAGCCCTCGTCCACCGAGAGCTGCTCCACCACACCCGCGCGCTCGGCGATGACCTGGAAGATCCGCCGGGAAATGGTTTTATACAGCACCGACCGGGGCTGGACCACGATCGCCCGGTTGTGGCACAGCCGAATCGCCTGGTGCATCGGCATGGC
>DYZK01000071.1 GCA_020741275.1 Corynebacterium urealyticum | reverse complement strand
GCCCTGCTGTACTCCATCTTTGACGGTGGACCGTACGTCGGTGGCAAGCTCTCCATCGCCCAGGACATCTTCGACCTGACCGGCGTGAAGAATGTCTTCGACGACGCCAACGAGGCATGGCCGGAGCTCAGCTGGGAGGCTCTGGCTGACAAGGACCCGGACTTCATCGTCCTGGCTGACCTGCCGGGCCGCGGCGCACCGGGAGACAAGGCCGAGGAGAAGATCGAGATGCTGGAGAAGGATCCAGCAACTCGTAACCTCAAGGCTGTGAAGGAGAAGCGCTACGTCATTGTGAAGGGCATTGGCCTGTCCGGCTCCGTCCAGTCGTACGCGCCGCTCGAGGACGTCGCTGAGTACGTGAAGAACTGGAAGAACTAGGTATGGCATCGAGCACTGACACTCGCCGCGAGCCCGGAAAGGGCGCGAAGGCATCCCCCCTGGAGGGCACGAAGCTCGCACCCGCGCGCCGCGTGCCCACCTGGGTGGCGTGGGTCGTCGGGCTGATCCTGCTAGCCCTGGTCTGCTACATGGCCCTGTTCATGGGCGCGGCCACCCTGACTCGCGACGAGGTCTGGGGCTCGATCACCCATAAGCTCGGCATCTTCGCCAGCGATTCCCGCCCCGCACCCAGCCTGATTCGACAGTCGATCCTCTTTGACCTGCGCATTCCGCGCATCGTCATGGGGATCTTCGTCGGCGCGGGCCTCGCGGTCGCGGGCGCCTCGCTGCAGGCGATCACCCGCAACGATCTCGCGGAGCCGTACCTGCTGGGTGTCTCCTACGGTGCCTCCACCGGCGCGGTCGTGGCCCTGCTGCTCATGCCCGTCAGCTTCGCGCTGGGGCTGACCGGTGGCGCGGCCATCGGTGCCCTGCTGAGCTTCGGCCTGCTGATGCTCCTGCTGCGCGGCACGGGCTTCGTCTCCACCCGCGTGGTGCTCACCGGTGTGCTGGTCGGCCAGTTCTTCTCGGCTATCACCAGCCTCATTCTGGTCGCCCGCGGCGACGCGGAGTCCGTCCGCGGTATCACCTTCTGGCTACTTGGTGCGATGGGTGCCTCCCGCGCCAACACGATGTGGATCGTGCTGACCACCGTGGTCATCACCAGCCTGCTGATCTGGATGATGTCCCGCTACCTGGACGCCATGAGCTTCGGTGACGAGACTGCGAAGTCGATGGGCGTGCCCGTCGTCGGTGTGCGCGCCGCGGTGCTGATCCTGGTGGCCCTCATGACGGCAGCGACGGTCTCCGCCGTCGGTGCGATCGGCTTCATCGGTCTGCTCGTGCCCCACGCGGTGCGCATGATCGTGGGTTCCTCCCACGCCCGTCTGATCCCGCTGTCCGCGCTGGTCGGCGCGATCCTGCTGGTGTTCACCGACGCCCTGGCTCGCAGCGTGTTCCAGCCGCAGGAAGTCCCGGTCGGTGTGTTCACCGCACTGCTGGGCGTACCACTGTTCTTCTTCATCCTGAACCGGGGGCAGCGAGTATGAGCATCGTAGAAATCCAGAACGTCTCCATCACCTACCACCGCAAGTCCACCCCGACGGTGGCCAACGTGGATGCCTCCTTCGAGGCAGGCACAATCACCGCGTTGGTGGGGCCAAACGGTGCCGGTAAGTCCACCTTGCTGAAGTCCGTCGCCGACGTCGTCGACTTCGACGGCGAGGTCATGATCGACGGCGCCCCGCTGCGCAGCTACAGCCGACGCGAGAAGGTCAAGCAGGTCGCGTTCGTCGCCCAGCACGGTAACGCGAACTCCGAGCTGCTGGTCCGGCAGGTCGTCGAACTGTCCCGGATGGCCTCCAAGGGGCCGTTCGCCCGGCAGACGGACGAGGACCACGACGCCATCTCGCATGCGGTGGAGCACGCGGACGTCGCCCACCTGATGGATCGCACGTGGAACACCCTGTCTGGCGGCGAGCAGCAGCGCGTCCAGCTGGCCCGCGCTATCTCGCAGAGCGCGAAGGTGCTGGTGCTGGACGAGCCGACGAACCACCTGGATATCCACCATCAGTTCCGCCTCATGGAGCAGTTGCGCCACCTCGCGGCCGATCACAACGTGTGCGTGATCGTCGCGATGCACGACCTGGGGCTGGCCTCCCGCTACTGCGACCAGATTGTGCTGCTGGAGGACGGTGTGCTCGTGAAGTCCGGCACCCCGCACGAGGTCTTCACCCCGGAGCGGCTGATGAGTGTCTTCGGGATCGACGCCGAGATCACCACGGTGGGCGGCCATCTGGACCTTGCGGTCAACAGCGCGGTGCCGAATTGGAAGCATCACCACGAGCCGAAGGAAGACCTCGCGCACTAAGCGGGCAACGAGCTTGCCAACTAGGGCTGCCATCTGGGGCTGCCCACTGGGGGCTGCCGACCGCGCGGTCAATCGGGGGCGGTCATGAGGCAGCCAACCAAATTGGTCGGGACGTCCCCCACGGGTGTTACCCACCCCGTGGGGGACGAGCCATATATGCGATAGGATGAGCAGCGTGAATCACCAAAATCATCAGCCAGTCCTCGTGGTGGATTTCGGCGCGCAGTACGCACAGTTGATTGCGCGTCGCGTGCGTGAGGCTCGGATTTATTCCGAGGTTGTTCCGCACACCGCCACCATTGAAGAAATCAAGGCCAAGAACCCTGTGGCCATCGTGCTGTCGGGTGGTCCGAGCTCGGTCTACGCCGATGGCGCACCGGCCCTGCGGCCGGAGCTGCTGGAGCTGGGCGTGCCGGTCTTCGGCATTTGCTACGGCTTCCAGGCCATGACCCACGCGCTCGGCGGCACCGTCTCCGAGACGGGGCAGCGCGAGTACGGCCGCACCGATGTTGAACTCCTCGACGACGGCGGCGTGATGCACGCGGGCCTAGGTTCGCACAAGGCCTGGATGAGCCACGGCGACGCGGTCTCGCAGGCCCCGGAGGGTTTCACCGTTACCGCGAAGTCCGCCGGCGCGCCGGTCGCTGCCTTCGAGTGCCTGGATCGCCGCATGGCCGGTGTGCAGTACCACCCGGAGGTCATGCACAGCCCGCACGGCCAGGAGGTGCTGGAACGCTTCCTCACGGAGGTCGCGGGCCTGGAGCAGAACTGGACCGCCTCCAACATTGCTGAGGAGCTCATCGAGCAGGTTCGTGAGCAGATCGGCGAGGACGGTCGCGCCATCTGTGGCCTCTCCGGTGGCGTGGACTCCGCTGTGGCCGCCGCGATCGTGCAGCGCGCCATTGGTGACCGCCTGACCTGTGTGTTCGTGGATCACGGCCTGCTGCGCGCGGGGGAGCGCGAGCAGGTGGAGAACGACTTCGTCGCCGCGACCGGTGCGAAGCTGGTCACCGTGGATGAGCGCGAGGCTTTCCTGAAGCGCCTGGACGGTGTGACTGACCCGGAGGCCAAGCGCAAGGCCATCGGCGCGGAGTTCATCCGCTCCTTCGAGCGCGCCGTCGCAGGCGTGCTCGCTGACGCCCCGGAGGGGTCCACCGTGGACTTCCTGGTCCAGGGCACCCTGTACCCGGACGTCGTCGAATCCGGCGGCGGCTCCGGTACCGCGAACATCAAGAGCCACCACAACGTTGGTGGCCTGCCAGATGATGTCGAGTTCCACCTGGTCGAGCCGCTGCGCCAGCTGTTCAAGGACGAGGTCCGCGCCGTGGGTCGCGAGCTCGGCCTGCCGGAGGTCATCGTCGCTCGCCAGCCGTTCCCAGGCCCGGGCCTGGGCATCCGCATCATCGGCGCGGTCAATGAGGAGCGCCTGGAGACGCTGCGCGCGGCCGACAAGATCGCCCGCGAGGAGCTCAGCGCTGCTGGCCTGGACGGCGAGATCTGGCAGTGCCCGGTCGTCCTGCTCGCGGACGTGCGCTCCGTGGGTGTGCAGGGTGATGGCCGTACCTACGGTCACCCGATCGTCCTGCGCCCGGTCTCCAGCGAGGACGCCATGACCGCCGACTGGTCCCGCATTCCTTATGAGGTGCTGGAGAGGGTCTCTACCCGCATCACTAACGAGGTGGCGGATGTTAACCGCGTGGTTCTGGATATCACCAGCAAGCCACCGGGAACCATCGAGTGGGAGTAATCCCCGCCTCTTGAGGCGCCCCTCGTAGGGGTGCTTCTTAAGCAGAAAAGCGCGTCGCACGGTGAGGTGCGGCGCGCTTTTCTTATGCGTTGGGGTTAAGCGCCGTCGCGAATCTGCCCGGTTCCGGGCTCGGCGAGGTAGCGGGTGCCGTCGATGCTGGGGAATGAGACCCACGCATAGGCCCCGGCCAGCGCGAGCACGATCAGTGTTGCCACCCAGGAGTGGATCTGGAAGGCGGGCAAGATCATCAGAGCGAGCCAGAGGGGGAATAGCGGCATGATCTGCGCGACGGAGGTCTTGTACTTCCGGCCCGTCGACTCCACGGCCGCGCGCACCTTCTTGCGGTAGGGGTGGCTGAATGTCACGAGGAAACCCGCCCCGATGGCGATGACCAGCACCATGACCTGCCAGGTCGTCGCCAGCGGCATAACCATCGCCGCCACGCCGAGCCCGAGCAGGAGGGATGCGACGGCGCGCACTCCCTCGGGGGCGCGGACGAGGATGGTCGCCTCGCCGGGGGCGTCGCCCTGCTTGTTCCGCGCTGCACTGCTCTGCTGAGTGCGCGGCGAGCGCTGCGGGGTGGGGCGCTGGGCGTTCTTGCGGGGCTGGTTCTTTTTGCTCATATGTGACGAGTCTAGTTCCTCGCGGGCGTGTGTTCTTTTTCGGCGGTGAGCAGGGCGTTGGTGAACCGCGTCAGGTGGGTCTAGAATCCCTAAATTAGAACACCTGTTCGATATGTCTGGTGTGTTTTCTACTTTTTAGGACGTCAATCCGGTCGGCCTGGCCGGAGCTGTGAACTCAACCTTAAAGCCCGGCGGGAGCGGGGCTGGCCTGTATGTTTCCCGAGCTGATGGTGTCGATATAGAGGAGGGAGAGCTGTGCCCATGCTGATCGATGAGAGCAATATTGTTCATGCGATCGAGAAGATTAAAAGCAGCCGTGCTGCGGCGCGGACTGCGGCCACGGCTCAGCATGCGGCGGAATCTCAGAGCGCGGCTGAGCCTGAGAGCGTGGCTGAGCTTCAAGAGGTGGCGAAGCCTCAACATGCGGAGCGGGAGGCAGGGCCCGCCCGGGGAGTGTCGCCGCTGCGCGCGGTTGCGCCCGAGCCTGCGACGGTGGGGCGGACGCGGGTGCTCGGCATGCCCGAGTGGCTCGCGGGCCAGCTTGCTGGCGGTGGGTTGGCGCGTGGGGCGGTGGCCGCGATGGCGGATTGCCCTGCCGCGGTCGTCGATATTCTTGCGCATGTCACCGCGAACGGTGGGTGTGCGGCGGTGGTGGGCTACCCGAACCTCGCGCTGGCAGCCGTCGCTGCGGCGGGAGGGGAGCTCTCCCGACTGATCATCGTGCCGGATCCTGCGCCGCACGTCGGGGCGGTGCTCTCGACCCTGGCGGAAGGGGTGGACCTGGTCGTCTACGTGCCCGTCCAGCGGG
This sequence comes from Corynebacterium urealyticum, assembly GCA_020741275.1. GTDB lineage: Bacteria > Actinomycetota > Actinomycetes > Mycobacteriales > Mycobacteriaceae > Corynebacterium > Corynebacterium urealyticum_A. The sequence continues at coordinate 2,314 of DYZK01000071.1, read as the reverse complement.
TCACGCCCACCTTCGCGCGCCCCGTGGAGGCGAGGCTGCGCAAGAGCAGTTGCGCATTACTGAGCTGTGGCGCGCCCTGGCCGGGTGCACGGCTGAACCTTGACGTGCGGGTGTCTGGTGTCCACGGGCTGGGCCGGGGGAGCGGGCGCATCCGCTCGGTTGGCGTGACCGGACGTGTCTGGGGCAAGGGGCAGCCGCCGCAGCGCATCGCGGCGGAACTGACGGGCCGCCGCGATAGTGCTGGCAGCCAGGTCGATCGGGGCCGTATCGAGGTGGCGCTGTGACTGGCCGGGGGAAGGCCAGTGCCGAAGCTGGCGCTGCTGCGGCTGAACGCGTGACCGTCCTGTGGTTCCCAGATTTCCCGGTCTATGCTGTGGGGCTTGCTCGTGGCTGGGACATGCTGCGGCCTGCCGCCACGATTGCGGAGTATCGCGTCCAGGCCTGTAACGCGGCTGCGCGGGCGCAGGGGGTGCGCCAGGGGATGAAGCAGCGTCACGCTCTCGCGACCTGCCCAGAGCTTCGTCATGCGCACGCCGACCCGGTGCAGGAGGCCACGATCCACGAGGACATCGTGGCCGACCTCATGGAGGTGGCTGCCGGGGTGGAAACGCTGCGCCCGGGTCTCGTTGCATTGCCCACCAGGCCGCTGGCGAATTACTACGGCGGGGAGGCCGTGGCTGTTGAGCTCCTGCTGGACTCCGCAGCCCGGCTGGGTGTGGAGTGCCTGGCCGGCACCGCCGACGACCTGATGCCCGCCGTGTGGGCGGCGCGCCGTGGGGTACACGTCCCGACCGGTGGAAACTCCAGCTTCGTGCCCACCCTGCCCATCGGGTTTTTGGCGGTGGAAGCTGTGCTGAGCGCCCCCGCCGAGTTGGTGAGCACCCTGCAGGAGCTGGGGGTGCGCAGCCTGCGGGACTTCGCGGCGCTGGGGCGGAAGCACGTGGCCGGGCGGTTTGGCGCTGAAGCTGTGTACTGGCACCGCGTGGCGTGCGGTGAACCCGGTCGGGAGGTCTCCCCGCAGCGCCCCGCCCAGCCCGTCGAGGTGCTGCACCAGGTGGAGGAGCCCATTCGGAGCACCGAAACCGCAGCTTTCGTTGCCCGCCAGGCCGCCGCCCGGCTGCACGGGGAACTCTTCCGGCGCGGGGAAGCCTGCCTCCGGCTGACCGTGCGGGTACACCTCAACCCACCCGTGGACTACACCGGCCCCACGGTGGTGGAGCGCGCTTGGCGCTGCCGTGAGCCCCTGACGGAAGAGGACACCGCCCAGCGGGTTCGCTGGCAACTCGACGGCTGGATCACCCGGCTGCGCGCCAAGGTTGGTGAGCCGGAGCAAGATGGCTTCGAGGACTCCGCCGCCGGCGTGGTTGCCATCGAGCTGCTCCCAGTCGAGACGGTGCCCGCGGGCACCATCGCCGAGCCACTCTGGGGCGGGGCGGACGAGGGGCTGCGTGCAGCCCGCGCCGCCGCTGGGCGCGCGCAGGCCCTCATCGGCATGGGTGCCGTGCAGCAGGTCGTCCACCGGGGTGGACGCGCCATTGGTGGACGCGTGCTCACGCTGCCCTATGGCGAGGAAGTGCCCGAGGAGATCGCCGCGCTGCCCACGACCCAGTGGCGGGGTGAGCTTCCCGCGCCGCTGCCCGCGACTGTGGGGGAGGCCGCTAGCCCCAGCGCGGGGCACCCAGCCGCATCGATCACGGTGCTCGGCGATCGCGAGCGGCCCGTGCATGTGACCGGTCGGGGCCTGATGAGTGAGTCCCCCCAATGGCTGCGGTGGGGTAACCGGACACTCACCATCCGGGGATGGGCTGGCCCCTGGCCCGTGGATGAGCAGTGGTGGGCTGAAGGGAAGCGCTACGCGCGCCTGCAGGTCGCCACCGATGAGGGCGCCTACCTGCTGGTATGTAAGGGGCAGAAGTGGCGAATCGAGGCGACTTACTGAGGGCTGCTGAGCTGCGTGAGTGCCAAAGGCCAGGGCAAAGGGGAGCAGGGTGTGAGAATAAAGCAGGAATAGTTTCCCAAAGGAATGTACTGGTACTAAGGAAATAGTAAGCTTCCAGGCACTGGGGTGAGCCGGGGCTATTTCAGAGCATTAGGCCTTCGGCAAGCGACAGGCGGGACCGCCCAGTGCGCCCAGATCCCAGTCCTCAAAGACAAAAAGACCAGCGCATTCACGCGGGTCAGCATGAAAGGGGCCAAAGAAATGGCGACCAAGAAGATCAACGCAATCGGCAAGGCCACCATTGCCCTCACCGCAGCGACGGCCATCGCCATGGGTGGCGTCACCGCCGCAAGCGCAAACCCACTGGGCAGCCTG
>DYZK01000070.1 GCA_020741275.1 Corynebacterium urealyticum | reverse complement strand
TTCACGCAGGACCGGTTCAACAAAGGGGGATTCATAACATGGGTGGGGTGCATTCTTCCCGGGGCATTCCGGGCTTGGCGCGGATCGTCACGCAGCCGGAGGAACAGGAATATCTGGAGGCGCAGTTCCTGGGCACGCCCCCGGCGGTGGTGCCGAAGGTGCTCGACGCCCGGCTACGCAATGTCGAGGCTATGAGTTCCGATCCGGCCGGGTAGAATCCGCAACCATGGCAGCTTCCAAACCCACAACGTTTAAACCAAACCAGCTCGTGACGCTGAAGATGGAGACCACCAGCGGCACCTGGTACACCGTCTGGGCCCCGCTGTGGGTCGTCAGGGGCGAAAAGTGGCAGGCATTCCTGGGTAAGGACGACACGATCTCCGTGTTCTCCTCCCCCGCCGAGCTCCACGCCCACGTTGTCGGCAGCAACGACCACGTGCTCTCCGAACACCCGAAGTGGCAGGAGTTCAAGGCGGACGCTGATGCCCAGATGTCGGCGCAGAAGATCCAGGAGATCTCCCTGATCGAGACTCCGAACCAGCTGGCCGACCGGGCGAGCTACGAGAACGTCCGGGACGTCGGCCGCGCCTACCGCCTGCTGCAGTCCATCGGCGGTGTCGCTGGCATCGAGTCGATCAACAAGTGGTTCGGCTCCTACTCCATGCTGCAGAACGTCTACCGCGGCGCGGACCACTACTCCGGACAGAACGGCGTCGAAGAGTGGACCGCGATGGGGCGCATCGTGCTCGGCGCGTGGGCGGAGATGCTCGACGACCTCGAGGACGGCCTCACCGAGGTCGATGTGGCCGAGGATGCCGTCGCGGAGTCCCAGAAGCGCATCGACGCAGTAGAGAAGGCCGCGGCCGATGCCAGCGCTGCTGCCGCGAAGAAGCACGAAGATGCTGCTGCGGAGAAGGCCGCTGCTGGTAACGCCGACGACGAGAGCACGGACCCGTACGACAAGACGGTGTGGGCGCAGGCCGGTATCGACCCGATCCGCATTTCTCTGAACGGCCAGCGGGTCTACACCCTGCGCTGCTACGTCGGCGGCAAACCGGTGTTCCTGGGCCGCCACGGTCAGATCAACACCTTCCCCAACCCTCGCTCCCTGGTGCGCTGGCTCATCGACGCCCCGCAGCACGATCTTGAGGAGATGGAGACCTGGGGCGAGATCGTCCAGGCCGCGAATGCAGGCGAGCTGGAGGTCACGGTCCACGACCTGAACCAGTACACCTTCACCGGGCTGCGCGAGGACATCGCCAAGTCCGTGGATGCGGTGGATCCGAAGCAGCTGAGCCGCGCGTATGAGCTGCTGGCCGACGCCGCCGACTGGGCAGGCGATGACGCCGTGAACAAGGTCCTGGTCGGCTTCCCACGCCTGCAGACCTACATCTCCTACGTCACGGGCTCCCCGTCGGGTGCCACGCCAACCGCGCCCTTCGACGAGGAGGTGCGTGGCTGGAAGCAGCTGGAGGAGGACCTCATTAAGCGCTTCAGCAAGTTCTAGTGTGAGCCGCTAGCTGCCTGCGGATGATCACGGGCGCCTGACGAAAGGATTAGCTTTCGTCAGGCGCCCTTTTCACGTCGGTATGCGCTGTACCGCCCGCATCGCCCCGCAGCCAGCTGTGACGGCTAGCTGCGCAGCTCGTGGCTCAGCGCGTCCAGCTCCCCGCCACCGGACATCTCCACCGTCAGCTCCTCCAGCGTCACGTCCGCCAGGTCAGCGTTCATCACCTGCTCGCCCATGTTCAGCATCATGAAGCGATCCCCCACCAGGTAGGCGTGGTGGGGGTTATGGGTGATGAAGATGACCGCCACCCCGGAATCCCGGGCCTTCTTCACAAAGCGCAGCACCATGCCGGACTGTTTCACACCAAGCGCTGCGGTGGGCTCGTCCAGGATCAGCACGCGCGCGCCGAAGTAGATCGCGCGGGCGATCGCCACAACCTGCCGCTGACCACCGGACAGCGTGCTGATCGGCACCTCCACATCGGGAAGGTTCACTCCCATGTTTTCCAGCTGCTCGGCGGTGATCTCGCGCATCTCGTCGGCCTTCAGCCGCCCCAGCGCGCCGGTGAGCTCCTGGCCGAGGAAGAAGTTCCGCCAAACGGACATCTGCCCCACCACCGCGAGATCCTGATACACGGTGGCGATCCCCCGGTCGAGGGCGTCCTTCGGATTGCGCAGCTTCGCGGGTTCCCCGTCGATCAGCATCGCGCCGCCGGTGGGCTGGTGCAGCCCGGAAAGCGCTTTAATCAGCGTGGACTTGCCGGCACCGTTATCGCCCAGCACGCAGGTCACGGTGCCGGGGCGGATCTCCATGTCAATCCCCTTGAGCACCAGGCGCTCCCCGTAGGCCTTCTCCAGGCCACGCATCTCGATGATCGGCGGGGTGGCACCGTCCTCGGAGCCGGCGGCGTCCTTATCAACGGCGTCCTTATTGACGACGTCGTCGCCCGCCGCGCCCGTCTCGGTCGACGTCACCGTCGCCGCGTCCTTCCGCTTGTTATCGCGAGTCACTTGGCACCTCCCTGCACCCGAGAGAAGGAATTATTGCTCAACACGGCCAGCAGCAGCATCGCGCCGAGGAAGAACTTGAACCAGTCCGGGTTCCAGCCGGCGTAGACGATGCCTTGGTTGGTCATGCCGAAGATCAGCGCACCGATGGCCGTACCGATCGCCGTGCCCCGGCCGCCCGTCAGCGAGCAGCCACCGATCACGGCGGCGATGATGTACAGGAACTCGTTACCCACGCCCTGCCCGGCCTGGATCGAGTCGAAGGCGAAGAGGTTGTGCATGCCCACGAACCAGGCCGAGAAGGCGACAAACATGAACAGGGTGATCTTCACGCGCCGCACGGGAACACCCACGGCGCGGGCAGCGTCGGCGTCCCCACCGACGGCGAAAATCCAGTTACCGAAGCGGGTCTTGAACAGCAACCAGCTGGCCAGCGCCACGAACAGCAGCCACCACACCACGGTAATCTGCACGTCCACCCCGAAGACCTCGAAGCTGGAGGCGAAGAACGCCTTGGCGGAGTTGTAGCCCTCCATGTCGGAGATCGTCGGGGTGGCGACCTGCCCGGTGACCAGCTTCGTCACGGCAAGGTTGATGCCCTGCAGCATGAGGAACATCGCCAGCGTGATGAGGAAGGAGTGGATGCCGGTCTTGGTGACCAGGTAGCCGTTGATCGCGCCGATGGACAGCGAAATGATCAGGGAGAGGAACACGCCCGTCCACGAGTTCAGCCACAGGTTGTAGTTCAGCATCGTGGCGGCGAGCGCGGCGGTGGTCACGGCCACGCCGGAGGAGAGGTCGAATTCGTCGCCGATCATCAGCAGCCCCACGCCGAGGGCGATGATCCCCAGCGTGGAGCTGGAGTACAGAACCGTGGCGAAGGCGTCCGCGCTGCGGAAGGCCGGGGCGAGGATCATGAACAGCGCGAAGATGAGGATCGCGCCGACCAGCGAAGTCAGCTCCGGGCGCTTGAAGGCCGCGAGGACGGCGTTCTCCCCGACCTTGTCTGCGTTCGGTTCCGCTGCGTTATTCGCGTTCTGCTCCGCGGTGTCCTCTTTGTCCAGGGACGACGTCAGGTTCGGCGCCGCCTGGGCATTCTTCTCCGCCTCTGCCGGGCCGGTGGCGTGCTCGGGTGTGGGATCAGTCATTTAGCGCAGGCCCTCCTTGGCGGCATCCTCGATCTTGTCGACGTTGCTGGCATCCACGAAGGCCGGGCCGGTGAACACGGGCTGGCCGCCACCCGGGATCGCACCGTTACGCTTGGCGAGCCACAGGGCGTCCACCGCAAGGTAGCCCTGCAGGTAGGGCTGCTGGTCCACAGCCCACTGCACTTTGCCGTCCTTGATCGCGGTGACGAGCTCGGCGTCGGTGTCGAAGGTGACGATCTTGGCATCAGACCCGGCGGCGCGGGCGGAGTTGACGGAGGCCAGGGCCACCGGGGCGACGAGGTTGAGGACCCAGTCGATGTTGCGGTCCTGGGCGAGCTTGGCCTGAACCGTGGAGGTCACGCTGGTCATATCCATGCCGTTGACGTAGAGGGTTTCCAACGTGCCGCCGCCCTTGGCCTGGAGGGCCTTCTTAGCACCGCCACAGCGGGCTTCCTGGGAGGGGTTGCCCTGCTCGTGGATCACGCAGAGCACCTTCTTGGCACCGTCCTTGGCCAGGCGCTCGCCCGCAGCTTCACCGGCGACGTGCTCGTCCTGGCCGAAGAAGGCGGACACCCCGTAGCGCTCGTAGTGGCTCATTCCGGAATTCAGGCTTACGGTGGGGATCCCCTGCTCGGTGGCGCGGCGGGCGATGGGGCCCAGCGCCTCGGCGGTGGGCATGGTGAGCGCGATGCCGTCGACCTGGGAGTCGATGGCGTTGCGCACGAGGTTGGCCTGGTCGGGCGCCTGCGGGGAGCTGGCGTAGCGCAGCTCGATGTTGTTCTTCTTCGCGGCGTCCTCGGCACCGCGGCGGACCAGGTCCCAGAAGGTATCGCCGGGTGCGCCGTGGCTGATCATCGCGACGGTGTAGCGGGGCGTATCGACGCCGCCGGCCGCGCCGCCCTCGCCGTTCGCGTTCTCGCGCGGGCGACCGCCGGTGGCGGAGCATGCCGCGACAGCGCCCATCGACAGCGCCATGAGCACCGCGAGGGCGCGCTTGAACGCGGTGTTGATTCGGGGATTATTTTTCTGCACGTTTCCCGATTTTTCGCAGGTCAGAGGCCTAAGTCAAACCGCGAGCGGGCCTTCTGAATCCTTCAAGACGCGCTGTACTGCATCGATACCGCGCCGATACGCCCCGCCCCGCGGCATCACGTGCGTGGGGTGCGGTCGGCGGGGCGTCGTGGTTACTCCTTCTCCGCGGAGCCCTCGTCGGCGGAGTCCTCGTCGCTACCGGGCTCGTCATCGAGGCTCAGGCCGAGCTGCTCCAGCTCTGCCTTGAGGTTCTCCATGGACAGCTCCAGGTTGGCGTCCTCCCCGAGTGCACCCGCCGCACCGTTCGGGCTGTGCAGGCCCTGCAGGCCCGCGGAGATGCTCTGCCCCGACGCGCCAATGTGCTCATGATCGTGGCCCGCGTGATCGTGCTCGTGCTCATGACCGGCACCCGCACCAGCCACGGTGTTCAGGCCGAGCTCCTCCCCCAGCTTCGCGTAAGCCGGGTAGATCACGGTCTGCTCCAACTCCGCGCGCAGCGGAGCATCGCAGAAGGCGTGATCGAGTGCGTTGGTGGTCAGCTCCAGCATCTGCCAGTACTCCAGATCGAAGACCTCCGCGAGGCGCTCGAACTCCTGGGTCATCGTCGTGCCGGAGACCAGGCGGTTATCGGTGTGCACGGTGCACACGAAGCCCAGCTCGTAGAGCAGATTGAAGGGGTGGTCGGCGATCTCGTCGGCAACACCGGTCTGGGTGTTGGAGGTCGGGCAAATCTCCAGCGGAATGCCCCGGTCGCGCACGTGGCGGGCTACCGGGCCCAGCTCGATGCCGGAGAGGGTGGCGTTGAGGTCCTCGTAGATGCGCACGCCGTGGCCCAGGCGGAGGGTGCCCTGCACCAGCGCGTCCTTGATGGACTCCACACCCGCCGCTTCGCCGGCGTGGATGGTGAAGGGCACGAGGTTCTCGCGCAGCAGCTGGAAAGCCTCGGCGTGGTTGGCTGCCGGGAAGCCAGCCTCCGCGCCCGCGATGTCGAAGCCGACCACGTAGCCCTCGCCTGGGCTGGAGATCGGGTAGTTATTCACGGTCAGCTGGGCGATCTCGGTGGCGCGGTCGGCGTGCCGCATGGCGCACAGGATCAGGCGGGCGTGGATGCGCTTACCCTTCGCAGCGGCGGCGCGCTCGCCCTCCTTCGCTCCCTGCACGGTGGCCTCCACGACCTCCTGAAGACTCAGCCCGTTGGCCTGGTGCTGCTCAGGGGCGTAGCGCAGCTCGGCGTAGACCACGTTGTCTGCAGCCAGGTCCTCGACGGCCTCACGGGTCACCCGGACCAGCGCCTCCTTCGTCTGCATAACGGCGGTGGTGTGGTCGAAGGTGGTCAGGTACGTCGGCAGGTCGCCAGAGTTCGCAGCGTCGTAGAACCACTTCTCCAGCTCTGCCGGGTCCGTGGTGGGCAGCTCGTAGCCGATCTCGGCGGCCAGTTCCACGATCGTGGCGGGCCGGAGGCCGCCGTCCAGGTGGTCGTGGAGCTCGACCTTGGGCAGGGATGCAATGACGTCCGAATCAATCATGGGGCACAGCTTACTCGGCAGCTGTGCCCCATGGTGGCGGGCGGGAGGGCTAAGATCCCCGGCCCGGTAAAGCCCGGTGAAGAACTGGCGGCTTATTTGAAGATCGAGCGGATGGCCCCGCCCAGAATCACGCCCGCAGCGGCTCCGATGCCCACCAGCCCGGCGCGACCAGCGTCGGTGGAACCGGTGCGAACCTCCTGACGAACGCGGATCACTGCTGCCGGTGGCACCGGCGGGGTCATCATGGCCAGGGCCTCCGGCGTGGTGGCTGCCCACGCGGAGCAGTACAGGGTGATACGCCAGATGAAGTAGAACAGCACCATCACACCGATGATCGGGCCGAACGCCGCGCCCGCTGGGTTGCTCAGCGCGTTGGAGAAGAACATCGTGGCGAACTGCTTGAAGATCTCAAACGCGACTGCGCCGATGACGGCCGCCTTGAAGGCGGACTTGCGCGGCACCTTCGCGCGCGGCAGGTAGACCATCAGCCAGAAGAACACCAGCAGGTTGGCCAGCAGCGCAACGACCAGCGCTACGAGGAAGGTAATGAATCGGATACCCGGAACTTCGTCCAGCCCCACCAGCCCAAGCAGCTTTTCGGTGAGCCCGGAGTTACCGATGGTGGTCACGGCGAAGGCCACGACCAGGGCCAAGATCAGCCCCAGCAGGCCCAGCAGGTCGGAGAGCTTGCCCTTGACGAAGTTCTCCGGGCTGTTATCGACCTTCCACATCTCGGATGCACCGATACGCAGGTGGTTCATCCAGCTCAGGCCCGACCACAGGGCCAACAGAAGACCGATGGAGAACACGGACTTACGCTGATCGATAGCGCCCTCGACGATGGTGCCCAGGGTGTCGCCCATCTCGCCACTGCCCATGGACGTCACCTGATCCATGACCTTGTCCAGCAGATCCTGGTTATTCGCCAGGACGATCGCGACCGTTGCCAGCACGAGCATGGTCAGCGGGAAGATGGACAGGACGGAGAAGTAGGTAATGCCCGCGGCGAACTGGTTGCCGCCCTGCTCGCCGTAGCGCTCGTTCATCCGCATGATGTGGTCGAACCACGGCCACTTGTCGCGGAGCTTGACTAGCGCCCCTTCGTCGTCTTTGCGGCTGCGCTCCACGCCGTAGGCATCGAGCTTGTCATAGTCGGGCGTCGTTGATGTTTTCGCCATCAGCGCGTCCATCCTTCCTTGGGCAGACTTTCGGGGCTTCGGGTTGTCGATCCGGGGTTGGATCATTCTGTGGCACGCGCCGGACGGCGGGTGGCCGACCTGGGCACGTACCTCATTATGTCGTTTTAAGGTTCGCGGTGTGCCGGTTTAGGGCTTTGGCAGGAAGCCGACGCGGTCGTAGACCTGCTCCACCGTCTTCGCAGCGATCTCGCGGGCACGCTCCGCACCCTTGGCCAGGACGCGCTCCAGCTCGGCGCGGTCGTCCATGTAATCGTTGTACTTCTCGCGCAGCGGCGAGCAGAAGGCCTCGAGCACCTCGGCGGTGTCCTTCTTCAGGTCGCCGTAGCCGGAGCCCGCTTCCTGGTACTGGGCGACGAGCTCGTCGATGCTCTTATCGCCGAGGGCGGACTGGATGACCAGGAGGTTGGAGACGCCCGGCTTGTTCTCGACGTCGTAGCGGATCTCGTTGTCGTTATCGGTCACTGCACTCCGGATGCGCTTGGCGGAAACCTTCGGATCGTCCAGCAGGTTCACCAGGCCACGCGGGTTCTCGGCGGACTTGCTCATCTTGGCGGTCGGGTTCTGCAGGTCGTAAATCTTCGCCGCGCCCTGCGGGATCATGCCCTCCGGCACCACGAAGGTCTTCTTGTAGCGGGAGTTGAAGCGCTCCGCGAGGTTGCGGGTCAGCTCCAGGTGCTGGCGCTGGTCCTCCCCCACTGGCACGAGGTGCGGGCGGTAGAGCAGGATGTCCGCGGCCATGAGCATCGGGTAGGCGTAGAGGCCGGAAGTGGTGTTCTCGTTGCCCTGCTTGTTGGACTTGTCCTTGAACTGGGTCATGCGGCGGGCCTCGCCGTCACCGGTGATGCACATCAGCACCCACGCGAGCTGGCTGTGTTCCGGGACGTGGGACTGCACGAAGAGGGTGGAGCGATCCGGGTCGATGCCTAGCGCGAGCAGCTGCGCGGCACCGGCGAGGGTGCGGTTGCGCAGATCCTTCGGGCTATATCCCGGCACGGTGATGGCGTGCTGGTCCGGGATGAAGTAGAAGGCGTCGTAGTCATCCTGCAGGGTAATGAACTGCTTGACCGCCCCGAGGTAATTACCCAGGTGGTAGGAATCGCTGGTGGGTTGGAGGCCGGAAACGACGCGCTGCTTCTTCGCGCCGTTGGGGCTCTGCTGTGGGTTTCCGCTGCTTGTCATGTTTTCTAATGCTACTCACCAGGTTTCGGTGGCGTGTCGCCATCCCCCTGTCCGTGGCAATCGCATCCACATTCCTTTTGGACGTCCCCCTCGGGCGCCGGTTGTCCGCCGATGTGTGGATTTTTTCCTGTAGCGGTCGCCCCCGGGTCTTCGCCGTGGTGGCGGTGCCGTAGCCCGGCAATGCCCTCGGTGATGCGCAGCTGGCGTGGGCCTGCGGGGCGCAGTTCCCGGGCCTTGTTCAGCAGGCGGTTGGACAGGCTGTGTTCCCGGTCGCGGGTGAATTCACGCTCCTGGTACTCGAAGACAGGCAGGGACCAGTGGAAGAAGATGGCGCACAGCCGCAGACCGAAGGTGAACGCGAGGACGATGATCGCGTTGACGTTGTCGTTCACCCCGGCGGCGTTGAGCGCCAGGTACAGGATGGACCCAGAGACCGCGACCGAGGCGTAAAGGTCACCCTGGAAAACCAGGGGGACGCGATTACTCATGATGTCGCGGAGCACGCCGCCGAACACCCCGGTGAGCACCGCCGCGACGATTGCGATGAGCGCCCCGTGCCCAGCACCCAGGGCGATCTGCGTTCCGAGCACCGTAAACACGGATAGCCCGACGGCGTCGAGGATGAGGAAGACCCAGTGGAAGTAGGTCATCATCACGGGAATGGCCACTGTAATGAACGCAGCGACGAGCACGAAGACCAGGTAGATCGGGTTTTCTACCCACACCAGCGGGTAGTTCCCCAGCAGCACGTCGCGGACGGAGCCGCCGCCGATAGCGGTCACGCAGGCGATGATGGCCACCCCGAAGAGATCCATGCGCTCTCGGCCGGCGGCCAGGGCTCCAGTCGCGCCTTCGGCGGTGATGCCGATGACGAAGAGGACGATCAGGAACATGCCGTCTCCCGGTGGGGTTAGCGGAACTCGAGGATCACGGGGCTGTGGTCGGACCAGCGCTGGTCGTAGGTGGGCGCCTTGTCCACCCGGGCGCCAGCGGCATGCTCCAGCAACCCGCCGGTGACGGCGTGCAGGTCGATGCGCCAGCCCGCGTTCGTGTCGAAGGCCTTGCCGCGGTAACTCCACCAGGAGTACGGGCCGTCCTCGTCGGGGTGGAGGTGGCGCACGGCGTCGTGCCAGCCTGGCTGAGTGGCAGCGCCCGCCGCGATGCGGGCCTGGGCGAGCTCGCCGGGCTGGTAGTCCACCGCACCGAAGAAGTCCTCGGCCGCCCCGGCAGGATTACCGACCCGGCCGGAGTCCTCAGCATCCCCCACCTGTGTTGCACCGTCCGGGTAGGTGCCGAGCACGTGGTCGAGGAAAGCACGCTCAGCGGGCAGGAAGCCGGACTTATTGCGGTTGGGCTTCCAGTTCTTTAGGTCCGCGCGGCGGTGGCAGATATTCCAGTCACCGCCGATAAGCATCTGCTGGCCACCTGCTTCGGCGGCAGCGGCGCGCTGGTGCATGAAGGGCGCGAAGGCGTCCAGGAAGCGGAACTTCTCGTCCTGCTTCGCGGTGCCGCTGGCACCACTGGGCAGGTAGAGGGAGGCCACGGTGATCGGCTGGGTCGTGCCCCCAACCTCGGCGTCGACGGTGGCCTCGATGTAGCGGCCAGAGTCGTCGAACTCGCGGGCGGCTTCCTCGGCGCCCGGGTGCTCCGGGTTGGCCTCGTAGCCAAAGCCGATCTGAACGTCCCGCAGTGGCAGGCGGGACAGGATCGCCACCCCGGCCCGCCCCTTGGCCGCGGCTGGAGCCTGGGCGAGGTGCCACCCTTCCTCCAGGGCGGGAGCGATCGCCTTAGCGGTCTGCGCCTCGTCGGCGCGAACCTCTTGCATCAGCACCACATCAGCCGGGTGGGCGGCCAACCACGGGAGGATGCCCTGGTTATTCTCGTGGCGCACCTTCGCGGCGGCTCTGATTCCGTTGACGTTAACCGTAGCGACTGTAAAACCCATGCCCACCAATATAGGCCGTGGCCCGGACACACCAGCAGCCGCGTAGCGGACGGACTAGGCGGCGGCGAGCTGGCGACGTCGTAGCAGGAAGGCCAGCAGCCAGACCACCGCACCGGTGGCAGCCAGCGCCGAGCCCGCAAGTGCTGGGGCGGCGTAGCCGAAGCCAGCGCCAACGACCGCGCCACCGATCGCTGCACCAGCAGCGTTGGCCATGTTCAGCGCGGAGTGGTTGAGGGCCGCGGCGAGGTTCTGGGCATCCCGGGCGACGTCCATCAGTCGGGTCTGCAGGCTTGGGACCAGGCAGGATCCCAGGAACCCGATGAGACCGAAGTTGGCGATGCCTGTGATGGCATTGGTGGAAGTGAAATAGAACGCGGCAAGCACCACGATGAGGCAGATGAGGCTGCCGGCGATGGTGTATTCCAGGTTCCGGTCGGCCAGCACTCCGCCGAACCACGTGCCGAGGACCATGCCGATTCCGTAGGCCATCAACGGGATCCACATGAGGGTCTCATTGAACCCGGCGCGCTCGGTCAGCGTCCAGGAAATATAGGTATACACCGCAAACATGCCACCGAAGCCGACCGTGCCAATCGCCAGGGTGAGCAGCACCTGCGGGTTGATCAGGGCTCCGAGCTCGGTGATCGGGTTGCTTTTTGGCATGAGAGTCATGTGCGGCAGAGAAATATACAGCGCCACGAAGGTCACCAGGCCGATCACGGCGACCAGCAGGAAAGCGAAGTTCCAGCCGAAGTGGGTGCCCAGCCACTGTGCTGCGGGCACACCCGCGACGGTGGCTACGGAAAGTCCCAGCCCGGAGAAGGCCACCGCCTTGCCGCGCTGCCCCGGCGGGGCCATCGAGGCGGCGATGAGCGCGGTGACGGAGAAGTAGGCGCCGTGCGGCAGGCCGGCGATGAAGCGGCTGAGCAGCAGCATGTTATAGCTGCTGGCCAGCACAGTCAGACCGTTACCGATCGTGAAGGCGACCATGAGCACCAGCGCCAGTCGGCGGCGTGGCACAGTACTGGTCAGCGTGGTGATCAGCGGTGCGCCCACCACCACGCCGAGGGCGTAGGCGGAGATGACGTGCCCGGCGGTGGACTCCGAGATCTGGAAGTCCTCGGCGATAAGGTTCAATAGCCCCATCGCCACGAACTCGGTGGTGCCGATGCCGAAGCCACCGAGCGCGATGGCCAGCATGGTGATGATCCTCCTGCGGCTGCCCATCGTGGTTTGTGTCGGCACGGGGCGGCGGTTCGGCATGGTTCGCACGGGGCACGCTTTCTGAAAATTTTTCGGCTGGGCTGGATGAATACGAAGTAACGAAAAAGAATCAATATTTTTAATAACTTTTTTCGCCTTTCGCAAGCGAAGTTGCGACAGTACCCGTATGATTCATGATTTTTCTACTTCACGTAAGCTGGGTGGCACGATAAAAATCGAGTGACTTTAACGGTTCACCGAAAACGAAGTGAAAGCAGGGAGATACCGCCTTATGGCCAAGATCATTTACACCCGTACCGACGAGGCCCCACTTCTGGCCACGTATTCGCTGAAGCCGATCGTGGAAGCTTTTGCATCGACTTGTGGCGTGGACGTGGAAACGCGTGACATCTCGCTGGCAGGTCGTATCCTGGCTGCTTTCAACGATAAGCTCCCGAAGGAGCAGCAGGTCAACGACGCCCTCAAGGAGCTCGGCGAGCTGACCCAGTCCCCTGAGGCCAATATCCTTAAGCTGCCGAACATCTCCGCATCCGTTCCGCAGATGCGCGCAGCCATCAGCGAGCTGCAGAAGGCTGGCTACGACCTGCCGGACTTCCCTCTCGAGGTCAACACCGAGGAGGAGAAGGACGCCTACGCCCGCTACAGCTCCGTGATGGGCTCCGCCGTGAACCCGGTGCTGCGTGAGGGCAACTCCGACCGCCGTGCGCCGAAGGCCGTGAAGAACTACGTGCGCACCCACCCGCACACCATGGGTGAGTGGACCGCCGAGTCCAAGACCAATGTCGCGACCATGGAAGCCAACGACTTCCGCCACAATGAGCAGTCCGTCATCATGCCGGCTGAGGATGACCTGCGCATCCAGCTGGTGAAGGCCAACGGCGAGACCACCGTGCTTCGCGACTCCCTGCCGGTCCAGAAGAATGAGATCGTGGACTCCACCGTCCTGCGCGCTGCGGCACTCGACGAGTTCCTGCGTGCCCAGGTCGCCCGCGCAAAGGCTGAGGGCGTGCTCTTCTCCGTCCACCTAAAGGCCACGATGATGAAGATCTCCGACCCGGTCATCTTCGGCCACGCCGTGCGCGCTTACTTCTCCGACGTCTACGAGCAGTACGGCGAGCAGCTGCTGGGCGCTGGCCTCGACGGTGAGGACGGCCTGGCTGCCATCCTCGACGGCCTGTCCGAGCTGGACAACGGCGAGGAGATCCGCGCTGCGTTCGACAAGGGTCTCGAGGACGGCCCGGATCTCGCGATGGTTAACTCCCACCGCGGAATCACCAACCTGCACGTCCCGTCCGACGTCATCGTCGACGCTTCCATGCCGGCGATGATCCGTGACTCCGGCAAGATGTGGAACAAGGACGACGCACGTCAGGACACCCTGGCCGTGCTGCCGGATTCCTCCTACGCAGGTGTGTACCAAGTCGTCATCGACGACTGCCGCAAGAACGGCGCCTTCGACCCGACCACGATGGGCACCGTCCCGAACGTTGGCCTGATGGCGCAGAAGGCTGAGGAGTACGGCTCCCACGACAAGACCTTCAAGATCGAGGCGGACGGCAAGGTCCAGGTCCTCAACAAGGCCGGCGACGTGCTCATGGAGCACGAGGTCTCCGAGGGCGACCTGTGGCGCGCCTGCCAGGCCAAGGACGTCCCGGTTCAGGACTGGGTGAAGCTGGCCGTCGAGCGTGCCCGCAAGACCGGCGACCCGGCCGTCTTCTGGCTGGACCCGGAGCGCGCCCACGACCGCAACATGGCAACCCAGGTCGAGAAGTACCTGAAGGACCACGACACCGAGGGTCTGGATATCCGTATCCTCTCCCCGGTCGAGGCCTGCCAGCTCTCTGTGGACCGCATCCGGGAGGGCAAGAACACCATCTCCGTCACCGGTAACGTGCTGCGTGACTACCTGACCGACCTGTTCCCGATCCTGGAGCTGGGCACCTCCGCGAAGATGCTGTCCATCGTTCCGCTGATCGCGGGCGGCGGCCTCTTCGAGACCGGTGCTGGTGGTTCCGCACCGAAGCACGTCGAGCAGCTGACCGAGGAGAACCACCTGCGTTGGGACTCCCTGGGCGAGTTCCTGGCGCTGGCCGAGTCCCTGCGCAAGCTGGCCGACACGGATAACAACCCACGCACCCCGGTGCTGGGCGACGCGCTGGACGTTGCCACCGAACGGATCCTCGAGGAGGGCAAGTCCCCTCAGCGCGAGGTCAAGACCCTCGACAACCGCGGTTCACACTTCTACCTGGCAATGTTCTGGGCTCGCGCCCTGGCCGACCAGAAGGACGACGCCGACCTGGCTGCACTCTTCGCCCCGGTCGCCGACGCTCTGGAGGCTGCCGAGGACGAGGTCGTCAAGGAGCTCAACGACATCCAGGGCACGGCTGTGGAGCTGGGTGGCCACTACCACCTGGACGAGGAGAAGGCGAACGCTGTGATGCGTCCAGTCGCTGCATTCAACAAGATCATCGACGATCTCGCTGCAGCAGATAACTCCCTGGAGGGCTAGTACCTCTCCCCGACTGGGCCTAGCGCGCTAGAGATAGCGCCGCTAGGCCCAGTTTTTCTTTTCTCCAGGCCGGGCCCCGCCCCGGCCTGGTGGTCTTAGTTCAGCAGGCGACCGAGCTGCTCATGATGGTGCCCGGGAAGTACCCCGGCATCGAAGGCCTTGCGGGCCGCCTCCTTATCACCCAACTTAGCGGCGAAGGCCTCCCCCATCGTAACGCCATGCTCCGGTACTGGACCAAAGTGGATCTCGTCCAGCGGGCGGATGCGGCCGGCGGTAATCACGCGGAAGTAGGCTCCGCAGTCGCCGCGCTGTGCGAAGCGCTTCACCCAACCCTTCTCATCGAGCCAGGCGGCGAAGGTCGCGCACGGGGTGCGCGGCACGCTCACCTCGAGTTCAGCGCTGCCCATGGACACACGCTGGCCGATGTAGACCTCCGACCACTTCACCCCGGCAGTGGTGATGTTCTCCCCGAAGCTGCCGTAGACGAGCTCACGGCCGAGCTCCCCCTCCCAGAAGTCAAGCTCCTCGCGAGCAAAGGCGTAGACGGCCTTATCCGCCCCACCGTGGTGCTTATCGTCTCCGATTGTGTCCCCCACGACACCGCTACCGTCACCGTAGTTCGGGCCCGGCGCAAGCACGTCAATGTGCGACTGCGGCAACTTTTCGATGCCGGTGTGTTCATAAGTTCCGGCGGGGTTGGACTGTGGGCGACCAACCGCCACTTGGAGCACGCTCGGCTCTGCGTCAATCAGGAATGCATCGTTTGTGTTCACCATGGTGCAGGTCCTTTCTGGCGCCTTGTGGCCCGATTTTTTGCTCCTTGCGCTGGGATTCTTTCTCATCCCGTGCACCACCCCACCCTAGTGACTCAACGGCACTTGCTGGTGCGACCCGCAAATTTTTTTCTCAGCAAAAGTGTTTAACCCACACCCATCCTCATCCGGTGAGCCGGCACGAAACAACCCTCCGCGCACCGTTGCTGCGAGCACAGCGAACCCGTACCAAGCGGTACTTAAACACCGCCAATATGACCTCAGAAGCGCCAATCAATAGCCCTTAAAACACCCAAAGGTAGACCAAGTGGTATAAATTTTTAAACACTCCTGACCTGCACATTTAAGGCCAAAGAGGCTCAAAACTAGACAGAGCGGTTTACTTTTTTCAATGCGGACTATAAAGTGAGTGACCACACAGCGATCGAGCGGCACAATCCACCCGGATCCACCCGGGATCGCCACGATTCACAACACCGCCTCGACCACACGAAAAAGACAGGAAAAGCCATGACAAAGTACGACAACTCCAACGCGGCAGAGTGGGGCTTTGCCACCCAGCAGATCCACGCCGGCCAGACCGTGGATCCGACCGGTTCCCGTAACCTGCCGATCCACATGACCACCAGCTACGTCTTCGACAGCGCCGAGCACGCCAAGCAGCGCTTCGCGCTCGAAGATCCGGGCCCGATCTACTCCCGCCTGACGAACCCGACCGTTGAGGTCCTCGAGAACCGCATCAACACCCTCGAGGGCGGCGTCCACGCCGTCGCATTCGGCTCCGGCATGGCTGCCACCACCGCTGCGTTCCTGAACGTCGCGAACTCCGGTGACCACATCGTCGCCTCCCCGCGCCTCTACGGCGGCACCGAGACCCTGCTGCTCGTTACCCTCCCGCGCCTGGGCATCACCACCACCTTCGTCGAGAACCCAGACGACCCGCAGTCCTGGCAGGATGCGGTGCAGGACAACACCGTCGCCTTCTTCGGTGAGACCTTCGCCAACCCGCAGGCAGACGTCCTGAACATCCCAGAGATCAGCAAGGTCGCCCACGAGAACAAGATCCCGCTGATCATCGACAACACTCTGGCCACCGCTGCACTGGTGAAGCCACTGGAGCTCGGTGCCGACGTGTCCGTCTCTTCCCTGACGAAGTTCTACACCGGTAACGGCTCCTCCATCGGCGGCATCCTCGTCGACGGCGGCAAGTTCGACTGGACCCAGGAGCGCAACGGCAAGCCGGTCTTCCCAGGCTTCGTCACCCCGGACCCGGCCTACCACGGCCTGAAGTACGCCGACCTCGGCGAGCCAGCCTTCGGCCTGCGCGCCCGTGCTGGTCTGCTGCGCGATACCGGCGCCACCCTCTCCCCGTTCAACGCCTGGCTCGCGATCCAGGGTCTCGACACCCTGAACCTGCGCGTCAAGCAGCACAACGAGAACGCCAAGCAGGTTGCCGAGTTCCTCGACAAGCACCCGAAGGTCGCCAGCGTCGCCTACGCCGGCCTGGAGTCCAGCCCGTGGAACAAGGTCAAGGAGAAGCTGGGCCTGGAATACACCGGCTCCGTTCTCGCCTTCGACCTGGCTACCGGCGACGCCGATCCACGCGAGGCTGCGTGGAAGTTCATCGACTCCCTGAAGCTGCACTCCGACCTCGCTAACGTCGGTGACGTACGCTCCCTGGTCGTCCACCCGGCCACCACCACGCACTCGCAGTCCACCGAGGAGAACCTGCGCAACGCTGGCATCTCCCAGGCAACGGTTCGCCTGTCCGTCGGCATCGAGGACGTCCGCGACATCATCGCTGACCTCGAGCAGGGCTTCGAGCAGATTTAACTCACGAGGTTTTCTATGCGCTCCGACTTGCTGCCCGCCTCCGGTACCTACGCTGATATCCCCATTGGCGAGGTTCTCACCGAGGCGGGCGCAAGCATTCCCGAAACCTCACTGCGGCTGTATGCCTTCTACGACGCAGCCGAGCGGGCGGCGGTCCCCACACCGCCGGAGGAGCGCCCCATCATTTTGATCGAACACGCCCTCACCGGCGACGGCAACGCCGCCGACTGGTGGGCGGACATGGTCGGCGTTGGCAAGCCGATCGACACCGCCAAGTACCTGGTGCTCTGCGCCAACGCGCTGGGCGGTTGCGCAGGCTCCACGGGGCCCAGCTCGCTGCACCCAGAGGGTGGCTTCTGGGGGTCCCGTTTCCCAGGGCTGTCCATCCGCGACCTCGTGCAGGCCGAAAAACAGCTGCTGGATGTGCTGGAGATCCCGCG
>DYZK01000069.1 GCA_020741275.1 Corynebacterium urealyticum | reverse complement strand
CCAACGGATGGGGCTTTTACTATGTGATTGTATTCCCCTCGAGCGACTGAGGCAGCAGGCATTCCCGCGTAAGATCGCAGGTTCAAGGCCCACCCCGCGGTGGGCTAACCCAAACCAACGAAAGGGGAGTGCCATGACCACATCCAATTCCCAGCGACAGGTCCGCAAGGAAGCTGACCGCTTCGTCATCGAGGTGGACGGCGAGCAGGCAGGCTTCGCCGCATTCGAGGACGCCGACGGCATTCGCGACTTCAACCACACCGTCGTGGACCCGGCATTCCGGGGCCAGGGACTATCAAAGCCCCTCATCGCAGAGGCACTGGATGCCACCCGCGAGGAGGGGCTTAAGATTCGCCCGACCTGCTCGGCCGTGGCGGGATTCGTCGAGAAGAACCAGGACGGTTACGGCGACCTTGTCGTCGAGTAGGTCCTAGACGGCGCCGCCGGCCGGGCCCTTGGGCTCATCCGCGGTATTCTTCCCCGCCTCGCTCGATTCCTCGGCGGGGCTTCGCTTTTGCATTTCCGCGACCCAGTGCACCGCGTCCACGAGCGGGGTGCGCTGGTCCTTCTGGCGGGGGCGCACCTTCGCCGGGATACCGGTGAGGATCGAGTCGGCAGGCGCGTCCTTCGTGACGACTGCGTTCGCACCAATGGCGGAGTTATCACCAATCGTGATCGGTCCCAGCACCTTCGCCCCCGCGCCCACAGTGACGCCGTTTCCGATCGTTGGGTGGCGCTTCGTCTGAGTCAGCACCTGTCCGCCGAGGGTAACCCCGTGGTAGAGCATGACGTCGTCGCCAATCTCCGTCGTCTCGCCGATGACGATGCCCATGCCGTGGTCGATGAAGAAGCGTCGCCCAATCGTCGCGCCCGGGTGGATTTCGATGCCTGTCAGGAAGCGGGTGAACTGCGCCAGGATCCGCGCTGGCCCCTTCCATCCGCGCTTCCACATCTTGTGGGACACGCGGTGCGCCCAAATGGCGTGGAGCCCGGAATACACGATGGCATTTTCAAGATCGCCCCGAGCGGCGGGGTCGTGCAGGCGGGCGTTCTTCAGATCCTCCCGGATCGTGGCAATAATGCTCACGCGCGATCCTCTTTCTTCACATCGACTTTTTGCTTCCTTCTGCTGCCAGGATGGGCATCCCAGCGGGCCTATTCATTAGCTGGAGCGAAGCATACTCATCATATGCAGCACGCCACCGCCGTGGGGTATTCCCGAAACTTTTATTCCGGGTGGCCAACGGCAGTGGCGTGCAGGGGTTGAGTAGGTTGGCTCCGGGTTCGGATGAGCCCGGAGAATTGCCTCTCCTAGTCGCGCAGGTCCTCGAACAGCAGGGTGGAGACGTAGCGCTCGCCGAAGTCAGGCAGGATCGCGACGATGGTCTTGCCCTCGTTCTCCGGCTTCTGTGCCTCCTGCAGCGCACCCCAGACGGCTGCACCGCCGGAGATACCACCCAGGATGCCCTCGGTGACCGCGAGCTCGCGGGCGGTCTTCACGGACTCCTCGAGTGGCGCGTCGATCACGCGATCGAGGACATCCTTATCGAGGGTCTCTGGGAAGAAGTTCGTGCCCAGGCCCTGGATCTTGTGCGGGCCGAAACGGCCTTCGGTCAGCAGCGGGGAATCTGCCGGCTCGACGCCGACGATCTCGATGCTCTCCTTCTTCTCCTTCAGGTACTTCGCAGCGCCGGTGATGGTGCCACCGGTGCCGATGCCCGCGACGAAGATGTCGACCTTGCCGTCGGTGTCCTCAAAGACCTCCGGACCCGTGGTCTCGTAGTGCTTCTTCGGGTTGGCCTGGTTCTTGAACTGGCTAGCCAGGATGGAATTCTCGGTGGACTCAACCAGCTCGTTAGCCTTATCGACCGCACCCTGCATGCCGGCGGATCCCGGGGTGAGCACGAGCTCGGCACCAAGGGCGCGCAGCATGATGCGGCGCTCGTTAGACATCGTCTCTGGCATCGTGAGCACGACCTTGTAACCACGTGCTGCACCAACCATGGCCAGTGCGATACCGGTGTTGCCGGAGGTTGCCTCGATAATGGTGCCGCCCGGCTTGAGCTCGCCAGCGTCCTCGGCAGCCTGAACAATAGCCAGACCGATGCGGTCCTTCACGGAGTTTCCTGGGTTGGCGGCCTCGATCTTCAGCAGCACATCAGCCTTGTAACCCTCGGTGAGCTTATTGAGCTTGACCAGCGGGGTATTGCCGATGAGCTCGGTGATGTTTTCGTAAATCTTCGCCATTTTTCTGGTTTACCTTTCCTTGTTGCGAATCAGCCCGAAATAAAATAGACTGATCGGTCTACCTTCTATGATACCCGCCCTTGGGGTTGTGAGGCAATGGTGAAGGCGAGAATTGGCCAAGCTGGTGACGTCCCTAACAAAAATGGGCACAATGGGCAGCGGAAGAAGAAAGTGAAACAGCTTCACGCGCCTACCCCAGAAGAAGAGAGGTCACGATGAGCGAGAACATCATCCTTACCAGCACCGATAACCGCGTCGCTACGATCCGGCTCAACCGTCCGGAGGCGCTCAACGCCCTCAACAGCGAGCTCATGCACGCCGTCGTAGATGCGGTAGAGGGCTTCGATCAGGACCCGAATATCGGCGCGATTCTGATCACTGGCAGCGATAAGGCCTTCGCCGCGGGCGCTGATATCAAGCAGATGCAGTCCGAGACCTACCCCGAAATCCGCCAGAAGAAGATGTTCCTCGAGTGGGAGCGCGTCGCGCAGGTCTCCACCCCAATCATCACGGCCGTCAACGGCTTCGCGCTCGGCGGCGGTTGCGAGGTTGCGATGATCGGCGACATCCTGCTGGCCAGCGAAAAGGCCAAGTTCGGCCAGCCAGAAATCACCCTGGGCATCATCCCGGGCATGGGAGGCACCCAGCGGCTGACTCGCGCGGTGGGCAAGGCCAAGGCGATGGATCTGATCCTCACGGGCCGCATGATGGATGCACAGGAAGCCGAGCGCTCCGGGCTGGTGTCTCGCGTGCTGCCCGCCGAGGGGTTCGATGAGGCGGTCCAGGAGGTCGCCGCCAGGGTTGCGGGGATGTCCAAGGTTGCTACCACCGCCGCGACCGATATGGTGGACGCCGCTTACGAGACCACCTTGCGCCAGGGTCTGCTCAGTGAGCGCGACGCCTTCTGGTCCCTGTTTGCCACGGAGGACCAGAAGGAAGGTATGGCCGCTTTCGTTGAGAAGCGCAAGCCGGAGTGGCAGCACCGCTAAGGATCGCCACTCGTTCGGCGGTTGCGGGATGAGTGGGCTTAGGTTTTTAGAAAACGACGGGGCACACTAGGAAACATGGCTAAGAAGAAGACCTTCAAGAGGACGATCGCGCTCTCGCCGGCAGAGGCGTACGGAGTGCTGAGCAGCGAAAAGTACCTGCTGCATGTCGACCAGCCCACAGATGGCTCGACGGTCGAGATTGTCGACTCGGATATTGCTCGGACTCTGGAGGGGCAGGTGACCTCTCACCTTCAGGTAGAGATCACGCCTGCCGCAGCTGTAGCTGAAGGTACCGCCGCGTCTGCTGAGGGATCTGTGGGAGAGTCGGACGCGGAGAAGGATCCGAAGCGGCCGATGCGTCTCCAGCAGACCACTATCGTTGAGCCGCTGACGGGGGAGACCTGCGTGGCCGAAACCGCCATGCCTCTCCCGCAGGGGCTGGGGGAGATGCGGATGCATTTCACTTACAGCCCGCAACGCAAGGATCCGCAGTCCAGCGACGTCGTCATTGAAGTATCGGTGGACGTGAGTGTTCCAGTTCCGATGGTCGGCGGCATGATCGCGCGCAAGATCCTAGGCGATGCGGATAACACCATCGATAAGGGGCTGGGACGTATCGAAGCGGAGGGGTTGTCTCGCCGCTAGCGTGAAGGGTACAGCGAGCGGGGGTCATCGTGTGGATTCTGCTAACCGCCTGTGCGTTGCCTGATTGAGGGCTTGGCGTACGGGCGGTTTTCGCTTTAGCGGGGGGATTTTGGGGGTAGTTAGCGGGTGATCTATACTTTGCTTGACCATCCGCTAACCCCTAAATGGGGGAGCGTTTGGTGGAAAAACTTCGGCCCGTTTTGGCGCCCCGCGTCGGCCGGGCCGCTGGGTAACAGTGCCAGGAGCACCGGCCGCGCTAAATCGGTGCTCGTGGTTGGTCGCTGGGGAAGTGCCGCGCCCTGCGTGGTGTCCTTCCCACACACAAGGGAGTGATCCGTGGAAAAGCGGCGTCTAAGCGATGACGATCAAGCAGTCCAGAAGGCCCTGGACTACCTCAAGGAGCAAACGGCAATCCCCGTCACCATGTACGGGGAAGTCAAGAGTCCGAAGAAGCTCCAAATCGTCAACTGGATCGGGCTTCGTACCCCTGCGTTGGAAAACCTCGAGATAGTCAACGCAGCAGGCGTCGGCGGACGCGTCATGGCGACCCGGCGCCCGGTCGGTGTCTCCGATTACACCCGCGCCAAAGCGATCAGCCATGAGTACGACTCGCTCATTTGCGATGAAGGTCTGCACTCGCTCGTTGCCGTGCCGGTGATTGTGAGCCGTTCGCTGAAGGGCGTTCTTTACGCCGGCATCCACTCCCGGGCTCGCCTGGGGGACAAGGTCCTCGAGGAAGTGACCATGACTGCCCGCTGCCTCGAGCAGGAGCTCGCTATCAACGAGGCGATGCGCGAGCGTGCCTCCGGTGCACCGACGCAGTCCGCCACGGAAGGCAAGGCTGCGGATGATGCACCGAAGCCTTCCGGTTCGTTGAACAGCGCCGAATGGGAGCAGGTCCGTGCGACGCACTCCAAGCTGCGTATGCTCACTAGCCGCGTGGAGGACGAGACTCTCCGCCGCGATCTGGAGGCCTTGTGTACCCAGATGGTCTCCCCGGTCCGCGTCAAGCAGACCACTAAGTTGTCCGCCCGCGAGCTGGACGTTTTGTCCTGCGTCGCCCTCGGCCACACGAACGTCGAAGCCGCGGAGGAAATGGGCATCGGTGCGGAAACCGTGAAGAGCTATTTGCGCTCCGTCATGCGCAAGCTTGGTGCTCATACTCGATACGAGGCGGTCAACGCTGCCCGTCGCATCGGCGCACTGCCTTAAAATCCGGCGATCATGCGGGACCTCCACTGTCTTGCTTGATGTCCCGGCCACACCACGCGGGACGTCGGTCGACAGCTACAGAAGGTTTTAACGCGTATCCTTGGCTGTTGTGAACGACAGTTTTGTGGTGAATGGAGGCGCCCGGCTGCAGGGCGCAGTGAAAGTCAGCGGCGCGAAAAACAGCGTGCTTAAACTCATGAGCGCCGCCATGCTCGCCGAAGGCCGGACCGTCCTGAAGAACTGCCCGCAGATCTCGGACGTTCCTTATATGGCGGACGTGCTTCGCGGGCTTGGCTGCGACGTTGAGCTCGACGGCGGCACCGTCATCATCGACGTCCCGGCGGAGATCAATCACGACGCCGACTTCGATGCGGTCCGCCAGTTCCGCGCATCCGTCGCCGTTCTTGGGCCGCTGACCGCGCGCTGCCACCGTGCGCGGGTCGCCCTCCCGGGTGGCGACGCCATCGGCTCCCGCCCCCTCGATATGCACCAGACCGGGCTGGAGACCCTCGGTGCGACCACCCGCATTGAACATGGTTGCGTGGTCGCGGAAACCGACGGCCTGCACGGTGCCGAGATCAAGCTTGACTTCCCTTCGGTGGGAGCAACGGAGAACATCCTGACCGCGGCGGTTCTGGCAGACGGCGTCACTGTCCTAGATAACGCGGCCCGCGAACCGGAGATCGTCGACCTGTGCGACATGCTCAACGAGATGGGTGCCAAGGTCGAGGGCGGTGGCTCGAATGTCATCACCGTCACCGGCGTGGAGAAGCTGCATCCGGTGGAGCACGAGGTAGTCGGTGACCGCATCGTCGCGGGCACGTGGGCTTATGCTGCGGCGATCACCCAGGGGGATGTGACCGTCGGCGGCATTGACCCGCAACACCTGCACCTTCCGCTGGAAAAGCTCAAGCTCGCCGGCGCGCACGTGGAAACCTACCCGACGGGCTTCCGCGTGGTGCAGGAGTCCAAGCCCACTGCGGTGGACTATCAGACGCTGCCATTCCCTGGCTTCCCGACTGACCTGCAGCCGATGGCGATCGCGTTGTGCGTAGCATCGGAGGGGATGAGCGTCATCACGGAGAACATCTTCGAATCCCGCTTCCGCTTTGTCGACGAACTCGTCCGTCTTGGTGCAGACGCCAGCGTCGATGGTCACCATGTGGTCATTCGGGGAGGACGTCAGTTGTCCTCTGCACCGGTGTGGTCCTCGGATATCCGTGCCGGGGTGGGGCTGGTGCTCGCCGGGCTGATTGCTGATGGGGCCACGGAGGTCCACGACGTCTATCACATCGATCGTGGCTACGAGGACTTCGTTGGCACACTGCGTGACCTCGGCGCGGACATTCGCCGCGTGGAGCGCTAGTAGCGCAGGAGGACACCGCTCAACGAGGGATATAAGCAGCAACACCCTGGGTCAGAATCATCTCTGACCTGGGATTTTGTGTTTGTTGTGGGGTGTGTGTAGATTATTGATCTGCAAGGCCGACGGCGCTGATGCCGGGTGGTTGGATTCTCCTTTCGGTCTTGTTTCTTGTCACTTGTTGTTGTGAACATTCGGGTGATCGTGAGTTTTTCTCCGGTTTGCTTCTTGTTCATGTGGGTGATAAGCTCGGAATCCGCCTCAAC
>DYZK01000068.1 GCA_020741275.1 Corynebacterium urealyticum | reverse complement strand
CGGGTCGCCGTCCGATCCACTGGCGACGAGGTGGTCGCGCCAGACCTTCTCGGCGAGCGTCAGCGGCTTTTCTGTTGCGCCGCGGGTGGTATTAGTTGTGGTGTTCACTACGCTCTCCTCATTTCCAGAATCTTGCGAACCTCGGAGTCATCCGAAAAGTTCGCCAGTTCCACTTGATGGAATGTATAGTATCAAATCATGGGATATACATCTGAGCGAAACACCAACTCGGCATCGCAGCCACCCCAGTTGGGGGTCGACCCCGGGAACGCGCACCCTGCCGGCGCCGAGAAGCCAGACATCCCGGCGATCAGCGGCATCCAGGTTCTCGACCGCGCGGTCTACATCCTCTCCATCATCGCCGCTCGCCCACACAACCTGTCTGAGGTCTGCGAGGAAACTGGCCTGCCACGGGCAACCGCCCACCGGATCTCTGTGGCACTGGAGAAGCACCGGCTGATTGAGCGCCAGGCCGACGGCCAGTGGACAGCCGGGCCCGCGCTCGCCGAGCTCGCCCCGCGCACCAGCCCGCGCCTGGAGGAAGCGGCCGAGCACCTACTCCCGAAGCTGGTGGAGCAGACCAAGGAATCCGTCCAGGTCTACCAGCTCTCCGGATTCGAGCGTCTCTGTGTGGCCAACGCGGAGCCCGCCACGGGACTTCGCGACACGGTTCCTCGCAACACCAGGATGACGCTCAACGCTGGCTCCGCCGCCCGCGTCCTGGTCGCCTGGGCCCCGGCCTCACTGCAACAGGCGGTACTCCCCACCGCTGCATACAGCGCCGCGGAGCTGGAGCGGGTGCGTCAGACCCAGATCTCCGAATCCGTCGCAGAGCGCGACGCCAGCCTGGCCTCCGCCTCCGTCCCGATCTTCGACTCGACCGGCACGATGGTAGCGGCACTGTCCGTCTCCGGACCCGTCGCCCGCATGGGCGACTCCCCCGCCGAGAAGTTCGGGGACGCGCTGCGGCAGACAGCAAAGGAAATCGAGATTCACCTCTAGAGCCTGTGGGGTCTACCATCATCGTCAGAACATGAACGTTTTGACCAGAAAGTTCGCCCCATGTCCAGCTCAACAGGCACCGGCAGCGCGGCTGTAAGCACAGGCCCCGCCGCTCCCCGCCGCTCCCCCGTCCGAGAGTTCACCCTCCGTGCGGTAGTCCTCGGCGGCATCATCACGCTCGTCTTCACGGCAGCCAACGTCTACCTCGGGCTGCGCGTCGGCCTGACGTTCGCCACCTCGATCCCCGCGGCCGTGATCTCCATGGCTATTCTGCGCAATTTCCAGGATCACACCATCCAGGAAAACAACATCGTGCAGACCATCGCATCGGCGGCAGGCACACTTTCGGCGATCATCTTCGTCCTCCCTGGCCTGATCATGGTCGGCTGGTGGCAGGGCTTCCCTTACTGGACCACCGCCGGCGTGGTTGCCATCGGCGGCATCCTCGGCGTGACCTTCTCCATCCCGCTGCGCAGGGCACTCGTCACGGGCTCGGACCTCCCCTTCCCCGAAGGCGTGGCTGCCGCTGAGGTACTCAAGGTCGGCGACACCCAGAACCAGGATTCCGCTGAGGAAAACAAGACGGGGCTGCATCTGATCATTCTTGGCTCCATCGCATCCGCGGTGATGTCCATCATCACCGCCATGAAGCTCGCGGCCTCCTCAGTGTCCTCCTACTTCCGCCTCGGCCCTGGCGCCACGATGATGGGTGGCTCGCTCTCCCTCGCCCTGATCGGCGTCGGCCACCTCGTCGGCATGTCCGTCGGTGCCGCCATGATCGTTGGCTTGATCATCTCCTACGGGGTGCTCATGCCACTGCGCACGTCGGGTCTCATCCCGGCTGAGGGCGACATCTCCGAGATCGTCTCGGCCACCTTCTCTTCCGAAGTTCGCTTCATCGGCGCAGGAACCATGGCTATCGCCGCGGTATGGACCCTCCTGAAGATCATCGGCCCCATCATCCGTGGCATCAAGGAGGCTCTTGCCTCCTCTCGCGCCCGCCACGACGGCCAAGCTGTGGACCTCACCGAGAGGGACATCCCGTTCCCCATCGTCGCCGGGGTCACGCTGGCGTCGATGCTGCCAGTAGGCCTGCTCCTGTGGCTCTTCGTGAAGGACACCACCATCACGCACCACATGACCGGCCTCATCGCGCTGTCGATTATCTACACCCTCCTGGTGGGTCTCATCGTCGCGTCGATCTGTGGCTACATGGCCGGACTCATCGGCTCCTCGAACTCCCCCATCTCGGGCGTCGGCATCATCGTCGTGCTGTCCGCTGCCTTGCTGATCAAGGTCGTCGTGGGCGGGGAGGCCGACTCCACCGCACTGGTCGCCTACACCCTGTTCACCGCGTCGATGGTCTTCGGCATCGCGACGATTTCCAATGACAACCTCCAGGACCTCAAGACCGGCCAGCTAGTCGACGCCACCCCATGGAAGCAGCAGGTGGCCCTCATCTTCGGTGTCATCTTCGGTTCTGCGATTATCCCGCCGATCATGGAGCTCATGCGCAAGGGCTTCGGCTTCGCTGGCGCTCCGGGCGCCGGCCCCGATGCTCTCGCAGCGCCTCAGGCTGCACTGCTGAGCTCCGTAGCCGAGGGGATCTTCGGCGACTCCCTGGACTGGGGGCTCATCGGCCTGGGTGCGGCCATCGGCGCCGTGGTGATCGTCATCAACGAGGTGCTGAGCAAGTCCTCCCGATACTCCCTGCCACCGCTGGCGGTGGGCATGGGCATGTACCTGCCGGCCTCTCTCACGCTGATCATCCCCATCGGCGCAGCCCTGGGCTACGTGTACAACAAGTGGGCTGACAAGCAGGCCAATCCGCAGCGCAGCAAGCGCATGGGCGTCCTCATGGCCACCGGCCTGATCGTCGGCGAGTCCCTCTTCGGGGTCATCAACGCTGGCATCATCGCGGCGACCGCCAACGGCGATGCCCTGGCTGTGGTCGGTGAGAGCTTCGCCGGCCCGGCGCAGTGGATCGGCATCATCGCCTTCGTCGGGCTCACTGCTCTGGTCTACTCCCGCCTGCGGACCGTCGCTCGCCGCTAAAAACGCCGCTCGCCACGGGGAGGGTGAGCTTGCTCACCCCGCGCCGCGGAGGCGCAGGCAGGCCTGATAGGGGTGCTATATTAGTTTCCTGCACTAAACTATGACCCCCTTCTAGCCCCTAAGGAGCGTGGCGCTCATGGCTGCCTCTGCCCCGCGCGGAGACAACCCCTCCCAGTCCTCAACACCCCGATCCTCCAGGGCGATCCGGGGCGCCGTCCACCGCGCCCTGAAAACACTGACCACTCCCCTGCTTCCAGCGGACATCGTAGGGCTTTTCGACCCGCTCGCCGGGCGCGAACTGCGCGGGCGAGTCGAGGCCGTCTCCCAGCACGGGGAACTCACCACCCTGAAGATCACTCCCTCCCGCGGTACCCCGCTGAGCTTCCGCCCGGGCCAATTCATCGGCCTCGGCGTGCAGATCGACGGCCGGTGGCAGTGGCGGTGCTTCTCCATTACAAACGCCCCCCGCCCGAATCTCGGCTCCGTCACCTTAGGCATCAAGCAGGTGCCGGACGGCGCGGTGAGCACGCACATCGCCACCGTCGCCCGCGTCGGCGACATCATCCGCTTAAGCCAGCCCGGCGGCGAGTTCTACCTCAGCCACCCGGTACCGAACAAGCTGTTCTTCCTCACCGCAGGATCCGGCCTCACCCCCGTGATCTCCATGCTGCGCTGGCTGAAACAGGAGTACGCAGGCGAGGGCATCAGCATCCGGCACATCCACTCGGAACACGGCCCGCTGGCCCCGGAGCCTTTCGCCACGGAGCTCCGCGCCCTGAACACCGAGCTGCCCGGCTACGAAATGCAGCATTGGGACTCCTCCAGCCAGGGCCGCATCGACCCCCGCGAGCTGGCAAACCTAGTGCCCGACATCGCGGAACGCGAGCGCTTCGCCTGCGGCCCCGGCCCACTGCTGGATGACATGAAGAAGCACTTTCCCGGCACGAGGGTCGAACGCTTTTCCACCCGGGATTCCACAGGCTCTGCCGCCGGCGGCAACATCTATTTTTCGGATCGGCAAGACCCAGTGGCCTGCGACTCCTCGACGAGCATCCTCGAGGCAGCCGAAGGGGCCGGGGTGGGTTTGACCCACGGTTGCCGCATGGGGATCTGCCACACGTGCACGGCCACGGTTCTCGACGGCCTCGTCGTCGATGCTCGCACCGGGCAGTCCCACCGGGAGGGCGAGCGGGTTCGCACCTGCTGCTCCATCCCCGACGGGGACGTCCGCATCACCCAGGGTTAGCACCCAGAACCAGTCCCTCCCCAGCACGCCTAACCCATCAGCCCAGCACGCCAGTCACCGCACACCCGTCCCGCACAACAGCAAGGAGTAGAAAAATGGCGATCAAGGACATCACCGCCTATGCCCACCTCAGCGAAGAAGACATCGCCGAGATCGGTCGGCGCTTCGACAAGATCGAGAAGCGCCACCGCGACACCCTGGGAGAGAAAGACGCCGCCTACATCCGCGGCCTCATCCGAACCCAGCGCGGCATTGAACTGCTCTCCCGCCTCGCCACCGTTTTCCTCCCCCAGGCGACAATTCCCGCCGCGGCGACGATGGGACTATCGAAGATCCTCGAAAATCTCGAGATCGGCCATAACGTCATGCACGGTCAATGGGACTGGATGAACGACCCGGAAATCCACTCGGCCACTTGGGAGTGGGACAACACTGGCCCCTCCGAGGGCTGGAAGCATTCCCACAACTACAGCCACCACACCTACACAAACATCATCGGCATGGACAACGACGTGGGCTACGGGATCATCCGCGTCACCCGCGACCGCAAGTGGAAACCCACCACCGCCCTCCAGCCGCTAACCAATGTCGTCCTCGCCGCCCTGTTCGAGTACGCAGTGGCCTTCTACGACGTCGAACTCGGCCGACTCTTCACCGGTCGGCAGAGCTGGGAGGAGACCAAGCCCTCCCTCATGCTCACCCTGCGCAAGGTCGGCTCGCAGATCACTAAGGATTACATCGCCTTCCCCGCACTCGCGGCCGCGGTGGGCTACCTGCTGCCCACCAAGACTGCTTTCGGTACCAGGCGGTGGGCGGTGTCGTCCGGAAAAAACCGGAGAAAAGAACGGGCAAAGAAGCACGCGAAGAGCGCCGCGCAGGCGGCCCTCATCGCCAACCTCACCCGCAACCTCTGGGCCTACGCCGTGATCTTCTGCGGGCACTTCCCCGATGACGCGGAAACCTTCACCAAGCGCACCCTCGAGGAAGAATCCAAGGCGGAGTGGTACCTGCGGCAAATGCTGGGCTCGGCGAACTTCCGGGGCGGCAAACTGCTGACGATCCTCTCCGGCAACCTCAACTACCAAATCGAGCACCACCTCTACCCCGATATGCCGAGCAACCGACTGGCACAGATCGGCAAGGAGGTGGAGAAAATCGCCGCGGAGTTTGGCCTGCCCTATAACACGGATAGCTTCGCCCGACAGTTCCTCGAGGTGCAGCGCACGATCCTCAAGCTCACCCTCCCCAACCGCTTCCTCCGCGCGCCGAAGCACAACGCGCCGGAGGTGCGCTCGGACGAGGTCTTCGATAAGTACCCGGAGGTCAAGGCGATGATGGGTCCCCGCAAGCTCGCCGCCGGGCTGGCCAGGCTCAAGGAGCTGCGGCCGAAGTTCCTCGCCTAAGAAGACAGGCGCATCACAGTAAAAAACTCCCGTTCTCAATGGCTTAGAGAACGGGAGGTTTCTTTGGTACCCCGTACGGGATTTGAACCCGTGTTACCGCCGTGAGAGGGCGGCGTCCTAGGCCGCTAGACGAACGGGGCGCATAGGACACACAAAACTAGCTCCCTACCGGCGGACCGGTGAGGCAACGACCAGCTCTGTGATCGAGAACAAATCCTACAGGCCACTGCCGCAACTCTCCTAATCCGCTGGTCAATGCGGGGTTTTAAGGAGTTCTCGCGTTAGCATGAAGGCAGTAGTGTCGCCGATGCGCCAAGGATGCCAATGACCCGTTCCGAGAATGACACCCCCGACTCGCTCGTGATGCCGGCCGGTGGTGGCGCGGGACGGCACGCGATTTCTCCGGATCGTTACTCAGCAGAGGTCACCAGCGAGCATCGTTTCCCCGGCCCGAAGGCCTGGGGCATGATCGCCAAGCGGCTGTACGCGGAGTTTTTCTACCGTGGGCTTCCCGATAAGGGCGCGACGCTGAGCTTCTACTCCATCTTCACCGCGATCCCCACCCTCATGGCCTTCTACGCGATTGTGATGCTGGTGCTCGACCAGAATCGCGACCAGGTGCTGGGTGTAACCGGCGAATTCATCAACCGCAATATCCCGGCAGACTTCGCGGCTCAGGCGTCGAACATCATCGAGGCGATCATCGGCACCACGCAGCGTTCCCTGATCACCCTGATCATCGCCGTCCTCTTCGCGCTCTTCTCCTCCTCAGCCTATGTTCGCGCGTTTTCCCGCAGCGCGAACGCGCTCTACGGCCGCGAGGAGGGCCGGTCGATCCTGCGCACCTGGCTCGTGATGTGGGGCTTGACCATCGCGCTGGTTGCAGGGCTTGTTTTGATCGCAGCGGGGTTCTTCCTACGCGAGGAGCTCCTATCCCCCTTCTTCACCCATATCGCCGATCCCTTGGGGCTAGCTGGCCTGCGCACCTTCATGCTCGACTACTTCCTGCCCCTGTGGACATGGCTGCGGTGGCCGGTGATCTTTGGGCTCTCCCAGATGCTCATCGCGCTTCTCTATCACGTCGCACCGAATGTCAGGCAGGGGCGTTTCCGGCTGTTCACGGCGGGCTCCGTGAGTGCGCTGCTTGTCCTCACGCTGATCGGCGTGGGTTTCCGGACTTACCTCAACAATTTCCTGCACATCGGCATGTACGGGGCCCTTGGTGGCATCATCGGAGGCTTCTTCTGCCTCTTCATGGCCAATAACGTACTGCTGCTTGGCCTGCAGCTGGATGCTGAGCTCGCGCGCGCCCGGGAGCTCGCTGCGGGATATGACTCCACCGAGCTCATCCTCGCCCCACCCCGAGCCTCGGGTGCCGCGGAGGACGAGGAACAGCTCGCCGAAACGTTGCGGGCCGAAGCCGAACGCTTCCAACACCGCGTACGGAACGCTGAGGACGACTAGCGGGCAGCTATTACTCTTTCCATCGCACCGCCTGAGACGCGCTTCTGATCGCCCTCCTCAGCGTCCTAGGGATCTTCCTCGCATCTGAGGCTTAGCCCCCCCTACACGACCATCAGGCTTGGGGCTCTGCAGAAAAACAAAACAGCCTCACCGGAAAACCGGTGAGGCTGCTAATTTGTACCCCGTACGGGATTTGAACCCGTGTTACCGCCGTGAGAGGGCGGCGTCCTAGGCCGCTAGACGAACGGGGCATTAGGACGCGAGAGAAACTTAAAGTTAATCTTCGCTGCTGGCCTACCAGGACTCGAACCTAGAATGACGGTACCAGAAACCGTAGTGTTGCCAATTACACCATAGGCCAATCGTTAACACTGCGAGCATCTCCTTCTTGAGGAGCCCTGCGCTGTGCAACGATGACTACTATAGCCAGAAGGCATCGTCACACACAAATTGGCAGGTCGTCGCCTATTTTTAAACCTTAGTTCGCGGGCTGTTCAGCTTGGAATGGGGTCTGCTCCAAACCAGCGCGCAGGCGGGCCAGCGTGGAGCCCTTGCCCAGCAGCTCCATGGACTCAAACAGCGGCGGCGACACGGCCTGACCACAGATCGAGACGCGCAGCGCACCGTAGGCCACGCGCGGCTTGAGCTCCATCTGCTCGATCAGTCGGGTGGACAGCGCCTTCTCGATCGCCTCGGTGCGGAAGTCCTCCTCCGCGATGGCTTCGAGCTCCTCGATCGCGGCAGCCAGTGGCTCCTTCGCAGCCTCCTTGAGGTTCTTGCGCGCCGCCTTCGGCTCCAGCTCAAGGTCCTCGTCCTTGGTCAGCAGGAAGCGCAGCAAGCCATCGGCGTCCCCCAGCACCTTGATGCGGGTCTGCACCAGCTCGGCGGCGAAGGCGAACTTCTCCGCCGGGTAGTCCGCGGGCCAGTCCTTGAACTCCTCCAGGTAAGTGCGCAGACGCTGCGTGAAGTCCGCCAGATCCAGCATGCGGATGTGGTCGGCGTTGATGGCCTCCATCTTCTTGTGATCGAAGCGCGCCGGATTCGGCTTCACGTCGGCGATGTCGAAGTTCTCGATCAGCTGGGACATCGTGAAGATGTCCTCGTCGGCGGACAGCGACCAGCCGAGCAGCGAGAGGTAGTTGAGCATGCCCTCCGGGATCACACCGGCGTCGCGGTGGTTGAAGAGGTTCGACTCCGGGTCGCGCTTACTCAGCTTGCGGTTGCCCTCCCCCGTGACGAACGGCAGGTGCGCGAAGGTCGGCACTTCCTTGGCCACGCCGATGCGGATCAGCGCCTCGTAGAGCGCGATCTGGCGCGGGGTCGACGGCAGCAGGTCCTCGCCGCGCAGCACGTGGGTGATACCCATCAGCGCGTCGTCCAGCGGGTTGACGAGGGTGTACAGCGGCTGCCCATTGGAGCGGGCGACGACGAAGTCCGGCATGGTCTTGCCGTCGACGTCCATCTCCCCGCGGACCAGGTCGGTCCAGGTGTAGTGGCGGTCGTGGTCCATCTTCAGGCGCCAGACCGGCTTGCGGCCCTCCGCTTCAAACGCGGCGATCTGCTCCTCGGTGAGGTCGCGGTCGTAGTTGTCGTAGCCCAGCTTCGGGTCGCGGCCAGCGGCCTTGTGGCGCTCCTCGACCTCTTCCGGAGTGGAGTACGCCGGGTAGACCTCGCCGGCGGCCTTCAGCTTCTCCAGGACCTCGGCATAGATATCCATGCGCTGGGACTGGCGGTAGGGTTCGTGCGGGCCGCCGGTCTCGATCCCCTCGTCCCAGTCGAGGCCGAGCCACTTCAGGGAGTCGATGATGGCCTGGTAGGACTCCTCGGTGTCGCGCTGAGCATCCGTATCCTCGATGCGGAAGATCAGCTTGCCGCCGGTGTGGCGGGCATAAGCCCAGTTGAACAGCGCGGTGCGCACCATGCCGACGTGCGGGGTGCCGGTGGGCGATGGACAAAAACGTACGCGAACTTCACTCATGGGCTCTAATCCTACCCGCGCTGCCCCGTCGCAAGATCGAGCGCCGGGGCTGAACCACAGGATCTGCCCTGAGAGCGCAAACCCCCCCCTGGGCTGTGCATCGCACACCCCGGGGCGGGCGCGGGTTATTGTCCCGCGCGTAGCACATGAATTACTTGAAGAAGTTCCAGGACTTCTGCGCAGCATCTGGATGGCTCGGGTACCAGGCGTGCTCGCCACCTGCGACCTTCTTCAGCACGGTCGTCGCGGGGAAGCCGCTGTAGCGGTAGGTCGTGATGTTGCCGTTCGTGGAGGCACTCGGCGCCTTGGAGAGGTCACACTTGTTCCGGGCAGCGAACTGACGGTGCACCTGGTTGATGGAGAGGTAGGTTTCACCGTGACGGGAACCGCCGTTGTAGTTCACGATGTCGTCGCCCGTGCCGTGGATGATCATGGTCGGCACCGAGGCATTCACACAGTTGCTCACCGTCGGAGTGTAGTACGCGCCAGACACGCCCACGACGCCCTTGACCAGGTCGGGTGCCGCGCAGCCGAGGCCGAGGGCCATGGCGCCGCCGTTGGATAGCCCGGTGGCGTAGACGCGGTTGCGGTCTGCCTTGCCCTCGCGGACCAGGGTGTTGACGATCTGGCGGACGAAGGCCACGTCGGCACTGCGGCTGGTGTTGGTGGCGTACGGGGCCCCACCCCATGCCGGGTAGGTCTCACCCTTGAAGGTGCTGCGCACCGGCTCCGGGTACACGATGATCGCGGAGTCACCGGCTGCGGTGTTCTCCAGGCCGGCGTAGCCGCGGGTGTACTTCGCGTCGTGCCGCCAGCCACCGAACATGAACACGACCGGCAGGTTGTTCCGCAGGCCGGACTTCGGCATCTTGACGATCGCCTTGCGGGTTTTGCCATTGACGGTGAAGGTCAGCTCGCTCAGGTTGGCGTTATTGTTCGGGGCGGTACCCGCCCCGCCCCCGCCACCGTTTTCCAGGCCGCCGACGATGCCGTTGATGATGCCCGCGAGGTCCTCCAGGTCTCGTGCGGAGGAGCTGAGGGTGCCCATGGAGGACTGTGCCTGGGCTTCGGGGGATCCCTGTGGCACGAAGGAGAGGGAGAGGGCCGCTGCTACGGCGAGTGCTCCGGTCAGGCCGTGGCGGAGGATTCCGCGGGACTAAGCCGGCTGCTCAGCGCGCTCGCCGGCGCGCTGAGACAGGTGAGGAAGAAAGTTCATGCGGCAAATGCACTCTATGGCCCCTCAGGAAACCTAGTTGCGCCGAAAACTGACCCTTGAGGTGGCCATCGAGGAGCCCGCGAGGGCGGTCGGTAGACTGGCGGGTATGGATTCAGACAAAAGGCCGGTGACCGCTCCGGACTTTTTGCTGTCACGACCACATCACAGCATTCGGACTCAGGGGCGTAAGGCCACGTTCCCGGACCCTTTCGAGGCCAGCACCGCCCTGCGCGAGGGCACCGCTGAGCTGCTGGTCGGCGCGATTCCTTTCAACACTGGCTTCCGCGCCGCGCTCATGGAGCCGGAGAAGGTCGTCACCTTCGACGGCCCGCTCGAGCCGCCCGCATACTTCCGCGGACGAGAGGCCGCCGAGTCCCTCGAGGCGGTCGAGGTCACCGTCGCGACCACGAAGGAAGAACACCAGGCCCGGGTCGCCGCGGCGATTCAGACCATCCGCCGGACCAG
>DYZK01000067.1 GCA_020741275.1 Corynebacterium urealyticum | reverse complement strand
TACTTGCCCACACCACCCTTGCCGGAGGCCACGGCGTAGACGCGGGTCGTGGAGTCCGGCTGCGCGAACGGGATTACCGGGTCGGCGGCATCGCCGCGGACGATCTTGCGGACCTCTCGTCGCTGTTCGTCGCTCATCACGTCGGTGGTGACGGTGACATTCTCGACGCCAGCCACGCTCTCCGCGGCCTTCCTCGTCTCCTCCGTGAGGTGGGACTTCATCGGGCAACCCGCGATGGTGAGGTAGATTTCGACGGCGACGTCGGCGCCGTCGATGTCGATGGACTTCACCATGCCGAGTTCGGTGATCGAGCGGTTCAGCTCGGGATCCTCGACCTTCGACAATGCGTTGCGAATATCAGATTCTTGAACCATGGGCATCGCCTTAAATCTGCTTCTTTACCTATAAGTGTTTTTCGAGGGTCTGGGTCACAAAAACTGACCCTCAAGCCAATAAGCCACTGTACCTTGGGGACCGCCGCTTTATTCAACCTCGGGTCCCGTCAAGCTGCTCGCCGCAGGCCCGCTAGGCCTCGCCGCGCGGGGACTCGCTGGCGGTTCGAGCACCATCCGCCGTCTCGCGCTCGTCCTCGTCATGGGCGCGATCCTCGAGCTTATCCTCAATGCGGCGCATCAGCTCTGAGAGCTCGTCGAGCTCGCGGCGCAGATAGTCGCGGGTGACCGTTTCGCCCACCGCGATGCGCACGCCCGCCAGCTCCCGCGCCAGAAACTCCGTGTCGGCCTTGGTTTCCTCAGCGCGGCGCCGATCCTCGTTCAGCGCCAAACGGTCGCGGTCGTCCTGACGGTTCTGCGCCAGCAGAATCAGAGGTGCAGCGTAGGCCGCCTGCGTGGAGAAGGCCAGGTTGAGCAGGATGAAGGGGTACGGGTCCCAGTTCCACCACATGCCACCGACGTTGAGGCAGATCCACACCACCACGATGAGGGTCTGCCAGGCGAGGTACTTGCCGGTGCCCAGGAAGCGAGCCACCTTCTCCGCACCCGCGCCGACAGCGTCGCCATTGAGAGAAAACAGCGAGCGGCGCGGCCCGGTGACCGGGGTGTCGAGGGCGGGCTGGTTGTAGTTCTTAGGCATCCGCGGCACCTTCCTGCAAGGACGTCTGTGGTTCCTTCTGTGCTTCGTTGTCGACGCGCCAGTCCTGGTCGCGCCAATCTTCCGGCAGCAAGGCGTCTAACAGGTCGTCGACGGCGAGTACGCCGAGTAGGTGGTTGCCCTCGTCGACAACGGGCGCGCAGACCAGGTTGTACGTCGCGAAAAAGCGCGCCGCGGTCTCGTGACTATCTGTCACGGACAGGGCTGGTAGGTCGAGGTCGAGCAGCTCGCTGACCAGGGTGGCGGGCGGATGGCGCAGTAGCTTTTGTAGGTGCACGCAGCCCAGGTAGTGCCCCGTGGGGGTGGACTGGGGCGGACGCACCACGAACACCAGGGAACTCAAGGAACTGGACACATCGGGGTTGCGGGCGTGCGCCAACGCCTCAGCAACCGTCGCCTGTGGGGTGAGGATGATCGCCTCGGAGGTCATCACGCCACCGACCGTGTCCGCAGAGAAGCTCATCAGGCGACGCACTGGCGCGGAGTCCTCAGGGTCCATGAGTTCAAGGAGTACGTCCGAGGTGCCGGTCGGAAGCTCGGCGAGCGCATCCGCGGCATCATCCGGTTCCATCTCCTCCAGAACCTCGGCTGCGCGTTCCACCCCGAGCTGATTGAGGATCGCGATGCGGGAGTCTTCCGGCAGCTCCGCGACGACATCCGCGAGGCGCTCGTTCGGAATCTCCCGGGCTAGCCTGGTTTGTTGTTCTTCTGGCAGGTCGTTCAGCGCGATAGCGATGTCTGCGGCGTGCATTTCTTGGAAGGATGCCAGTAGCTCCGCGTTGCTGTCCGCAGGCCCCGTCCCGCTCGCGCTCAGGCCCTGGACGCGCGATAGCGGCACCACCGCGACCTTTCCCAGGCGGCCGAGGCGGCCGCGCTGAGCCACCGCGACCCGGCTGACCTCCCAGTCCCTGGTCCGGGACTGCTTCAGCTCCACATCCACGATCTCGAGCGCCTGGCCATGCAGTTCGGCGTGCTCGGGATCGTCGGTGTGTACCTTCGAACCGACCAGCTCGTGCTGAATACTGATCTCGCCGGAGCGGGACTGGAAGGGCTTTAAATTCACTGAGCTGGAGGTCGCCATCACCTCCGAGGGGTTGATGCTGGCCACGCGAAGCATCGGAAGAAAGATTTGGCGCTTATTGGGCAGGGCGATGACCAACCCCAGGACGTGGCTGCGGTGCTGGTAGATAGTGACCACCACGTCTCGCACTCGGCCGATGGAGTCCCCGTAGGGGCCCATCAGCATCATTCCGGCCAACCGGCCTGCATAAACGCGAGTTTCTGTCATGAAAAACAAGAATACTTGAGTACCCACGGAGCCACGATGCCCGGTCGAGTGCCGGGCCCGCGATAGGATGAGGAGCGTTCCTCGCAGCCACACTTTTGCTGCGAACCCTCAAGGCCGTGAAACCCACCCCAAGGAGAGCTGCAAGCCGTGTTTCTTCCGCGCAACGCCGATGCTGGGCGCACCCCGAAAAGAAAGCGTGTGGTGGCGGCTGGACTTGCGCTGGCACTGGCGGCACCGCTGACGTCCTGCTCGGATACGGATCAAATCCTGATCGGGGTGCCGGACGCGGGCACAGGAACCCATGGTGGGCCACGCATGGCGGAAGAGCTCATCGAGCCACTAGCGCAGGAGTACGTCGAGCAGTTCGAGGACATCAGCGAGGACCCCCCTGAGGTCTCCACGACGCAGATACCCGCCGAACAAAGAATTAACCAGCTGCGCGAGGGCAAGATCAGCATGACCTTCGGCTGCGTCGGCGAGCTGCTGGATGCCCTCGACCCGACGAAGGGCAGGGAGCTACGGGAGACGTATGCAGCGGAGGAGAAGCCCGACCGTGCGAAGTGGCGGGATATCACGCACTCCACGATGCTCTCGGCGCTGCCTTCGGAGCTGACGGCCACCAACCCCGGGGCCGCCGTAATCTGCGAGGACGACACTCTGCCACAGAACATCGTCGCCCTGTGGGCCAAGCCGCAGCCTGACCGTTATGGACTGCGTGCGGCGAATAACGTCGCCGGAGGGGTGTCCACCGAGAAGCTGCGTGCGACCGCAGCGGCCGAAGAATACGTCAACTAGGCGTGGGGGGGCAGAGCTCGCGCCCTCGCCCGGGGGTGTGGCGGGCTTGGCTAGAAAAGCAGCGGCGTAAAGAGGGCTTCGAGTCATAAGAAAAATGCTCCCCCAGCCATGTGGCTGGGGGAGCATGGGGGCAATCTGCCGACTAGTCGGCGAAGGCCTCCTCGAGAAGTGCCTTCTCCTCGAGCTGGTGGACCTTAGCCACACCAGTTGCGGTGGAGGACTGCGGGCGACGGGACACGCGCTTCAGCTGGATACCCGGCAGGTACTCAGGCAGCTCCAGCGCGATGAACGGCCACGGACCCTGGTTGGCCGGCTCGTCCTGTACCCAGCGGAACTCGGCGTTCGGGTAGTTGGACAGAGCGTCGCGGATGCGGTTGAAAGGCAGCGGGTGCAGCATCTCCAGACGGATGATGGCGACGTCGTCGCGGCCATCCTTCTGGCGCTTCTTCTCCAGCTCGTAGTAGATCTTGCCGGAGCACATCAGGACGGTCTTGATGTCCTTGTTCACGCCGTTCTGGTTCGGGTCGTCGATCACCGAGGTGAACTTCTTCGTATCCGTGAAGTCCTCAACAGCGGACACCGCGGCCTTGTTGCGCAGCATCGACTTCGGAGTGAAGACGATCAGCGGGCGGGTCAGGGAGCCCAGCGCGTGGCGGCGCAGCAGGTGGAAGTAGTTCGCCGGGGTAGTCGGCTGAGCCACAGTCCAGGAGCCCTCCGCGGACATCTGCAGGAAACGCTCGATGCGTGCGGAGGAGTGGTCCGGGCCCTGGCCCTCGTAGCCGTGCGGCAGGAGCATGACCAGGTTGGACTTCTGACCCCACTTTGCCTCACCGGAGGAGATGTACTCATCGATGACGGTCTGGCCACCGTTGGCGAAGTCACCGAACTGTGCCTCCCACAGGGTCAGCGCGTCGGTGTTGGCCACGGAGTAGCCGTACTCGAAGCCCAGGCCCGCGTACTCGGTGAGCGCGGAGTTGTAGGCCTCGAAGCGGCCGCCATTGCCGGTGTCCTCAGCCAGAGACTGCAGTGGGCTGTAGCGGTCGAAGTCCTCGTTGTCGAAGAGGACCGCGTGGCGCTGGGTGAAGGTGCCGCGCAGGGAGTCCTCGCCGACGAGACGGATGAGCTTGCCCTCGGCGGCCAGGGAACCCAGGGCGAGCAGCTCGCCGAAGGCCCAGTCGATGTTGCCGTTCTCGCTCATCTCCTTACGGCGCTTGATGAGTGGCTTCACGCGGCGGTGGGCGTTGAACCACTCCGGGGTCTCGTAGAACTTGTCGCCGATCTGGCGGACCAGGTCCTTGGAGATGGAGGTGTCCAGGCCGTGCGGCAGCTCCTGAGAGCCGGTGATGCCGGTCTGCTCGGCCGGGGGAGCGTCCTTCTCAGCCTCGCGGACCTGGTTGAATACGGTCTCGAGCTGGTCGTGGAAGTCCTGTGCAGCGCGCTTGGCCTCCTCCTCGGAGATGTCGCCGCGGCCGATGAGGGCCTCGGTGTACTGCTCGCGGGAGGTC
Source organism: Corynebacterium urealyticum (assembly GCA_020741275.1). Taxonomy (GTDB): domain Bacteria; phylum Actinomycetota; class Actinomycetes; order Mycobacteriales; family Mycobacteriaceae; genus Corynebacterium; species Corynebacterium urealyticum_A. Next base: position 44,742 of record DYZK01000067.1, on the reverse strand, counting down.
GGCAGCTCGTTGATGATGTCGTACATCAGCGGCTGGGTCATCGACGGGTCGTCGGCCTCGTTGTGGCCGCGACGGCGGTAGCTCACCAGGTCGATGAAGACATCCTTGCCGAAACGGTTACGGTAATCGACCGCCAGCTGTGCCACCCAGACGACAGCCTCCGGGTCGTCGCCGTTGACGTGGAAGACCGGGGCGTCGAAGCCCTTGGCCAGGTCGGTGGCGTAGTAGGTCGAACGGCCGGAGTCAGGGGTCGTCGTGAAGCCGATCTGGTTGTTCACGATGACGTGGACGGTGCCGCCGACGGAGTAAGCGTTCAGCTTGGAAAGGTTGATCGTCTCCTGAACGATGCCAAGGCCGGTGAAGGCCGCGTCACCGTGCAACAGGATCGGCATGACCGAGCCCTTGGCTTCCTCGCCGTACTTCTCGGTGAGCAGGTCCTGCTTCGCGCGAGAGATACCTTCCATGACCGGGTTGACTGCCTCCAGGTGAGACGGGTTGGCAGTCAGCGTGATGTCGATCTCGTTGTCGCCGAACATCTGGATGTAGGTTCCCTCGGCGCCCAGGTGGTACTTCACGTCACCGGAACCGCCGGCGGAGCCCGGGTCGATGTTGCCCTCGAACTCGGTGAAGATCTGGGAGTAAGGCTTACCCACGATGTTGGCGAGTACGTTCAGGCGGCCGCGGTGGGCCATGCCGATGACGACCTCGTTGAGCTTCGAATCCGCAGCGCGGTCGATAGCGGCATCCATCAGTGGGATCAGCGTCTCCGCGCCCTCCAAGGAGAAGCGCTTCTGGCCGATGTACTTAGTCTGCAGGAAGTTCTCGAAGGCCTCAGCGGAGTTCAGCTTCTGCAGGATGTACTTCTGCTCGGCGGAGGAGAACTTCGGCTGGCCGCCCTCGACGTGCTGCTGCAGCCACAGGCGCTCGTCCTTATCCATGACGTGCGCGTACTCGTAGCCGACCTTGCGGGTGTAGGCCTTACGCAGGGTGTCGAGCACCTCGCGCAGGGTCATGGTCTCGCGACCATTGAAGCCACCAACGTTAAAGGTGCGGTCGAAATCCCACAGGGTCAGGCCGTGAGATTCGATGTTCAGGTCGGAGTGATCCGGCACTGGCAGACCCGGCTGGACCCAGTGCAGCGGGTCGATGTCCGCGATGAGGTGACCGCGGGAGCGGTAGGCCTCGATGAGCTGCGCGACACGGGTGGACTTATCCACACCGGTGTTCGGCAGATCCTGGGACCAGCGGATCGGCGCGTACGGGACGTGCATGGCCTGGAAGATCTCGTCCCAGAAGCTGTCGTTGATCAGCAGGCGGGACATGGTCCGCAGGAACTCGCCGGACTCCGCACCCTGGATGATGCGGTGGTCGTAGGTCGAGGTGATGGTGACGAGCTTGCCAATACCCATCTCGCCGAGGCGGTCGACGGACGTGCCCTGGAACTCGGCCGGGTAATCCATCGCACCAACGCCGATGATCGCGCCCTGGCCGTTGGTCAGACGCGGCACGGAGTGGCGGGTACCGATGCCACCCGGGTTGGTCAGGGAGATGGTCACGCCCTGGAAGTCGTCCATCGTCAGCTTGCCGACGCGGGCACGGGCGACGATGTCCTCGTAGGCGTCGACGAACTCGGAGAAGTTCATCTTCTCCGTCTCCTTGATCGCTGCCACGACCAGGCTACGGCTGCCGTCCTTGTTGTTCATGTCGATCGCCAGGCCCAGGTTGATGTGCTCCGGGGTGACGACGGTCGGCTTGTTGTCGACGACCTTGTAATTCAGGTTCATGTCCGGGTGAGCCTGAACCGCGCGGACCAGGGCCCAGCCGATAATGTGCGTAAAGCTGATCTTGCCGCCACCGCGGGCAAGCAGCTGCTGGTTGATTATCGCGCGGTTTTCGAACATCAGCTTCGCTGGCATGTCGCGGACCGTGGTTGCGGTCGGGATGCTCAGCGAGGCATCCATGTTCTTAGCGATGGCGCGGGCTGCGCCACGCAGCACCTGCTCGCCAGCCTCAGGGGCCTCTACCGGATGCTTCGGCTCCGGCGGGGCGACGCGCTTCGGAATGGCGTCATAAGCCTCGATGACACGCTCGTCGGCGTCGCCACGCAGGCCACCGCGTCGACCGGAAGTGGCGGTGGCGGCGCCAGCGGAGGCGGCAGGAGCGCTCTGGGTGCTCGTAGCGGCACCGTTATCTGCGCCCGCCGAGCTGCCGGCGGTGTCGCCGTTCTTCTCGAAGTACTTCCGCCATTCGGGGTCAACCGACTCCGGATCCTTCTTATACTGCTGGTACATCTGATCGACCAGCCATTCGTTCTGACCGAAATTCGCGCTGCTCACAGCAGGTCCTCGCCTCTTTTCATCATGACGTCAGTCTCGCTGTACCAGCCTACACGATGTGCTATGCGATTTCGCTTCCAGGTGGCGCGTCACCGACCGGCGGAAAATGGCGTGTGACCTAGCGAGATCCCCGGGACGCGGCGACGAGATCTGCGTAGCTCCCGCCGGATTCCAAAAGCTCCTGATGACGGCCTTGTTCAACAATTTTTCCGGCGCTGACGACCGCAATATTGTCCGCCAGCTCCGCGGTGGAGAGCCGGTGCGCGATGATGATCGCCACCCGCGAACGCGTAGCCAGTGCGATTGCCCGAACCACGTCAGCTTCGACGGCAGGATCGATATTCGCCGTCGCTTCATCCAAGACCATGACGTCCGGGTCGATGAGTTCCGCGCGAGCTAGCGCGATGATCTGCTGCTGGGCAGAGGACAACCCCCGGCCACGCTCGCCGACCTCGCCGGCAAAGCCACCTTCGATCCCGGCGATAATTTCCGTGCCCCCGATGGCAGCGATCGCCGCGGTGATCTCCTCCTGGCTCGCCGTCGGTCGGCCGTAGGCGATGTTCTCCGCCACCGTGCCGCGGAACAGATGTGCTTCCTGAGGGACATAGCCCACCCGAGCGCGCCAGGCATGTAGGGGGAGCTGGCGGAGATCGAGACGCCGCACGTCGAGGCTGTTCGGAGCGAAAACCGCGGTGATGGACCCCGCCGACGGCTGGTACCACCGGGTGACCAGCTTCGCGATCGTCGACTTCCCGGCGCCAGTCGCACCGACGAGGGCGGTCGTGCCACCGAAACTTAAGGACGCACCTCGCAGCGAGGACTGATCAGCGCCGTCGTAGCGGAAATGCACGTCAGAGAAGTCCACCGCGGTGACCTTGCCCGGCAACCTGGCCTCGGCATCGTCGCCCCCTGCGTCCGGCTCGGTAGGCACGGCCAACAACTCTGAGATTCGCTCGAAGCTCACCGCAGCCTGCTGGAACTTATCGAAGATCTGCGACAGCTGCTGGATGGGGCCGAAGAAGAAGGTCAGATACAAACTGAAGGCAACTAGCGCGCCGTGGCTCGTCGTGCCCTCCGCGACCCGGGCGGTACCGAAAAATAGGATCGTCGCCTGGGCAAGCTCGGTGATGAAGGAGATACCGGGGAAGAAGATGCTGACCGCTGCCTGCGCGCGGGTACGCAGCCCCACGTATCGATGCGATTGTTCCCCGATGCGCTCGGCGACCACCGGGCCGAAGCCGTAGGCCGCGGCGGTGTTGAGCCCGTTGACAGCCTCCTGGAAGTGGGCGTTGACGGTGGAAACCTGGGAGCGGGCGGCCCGGTATAGGCGCGAGGAATAGCGGCGGAAAACCCACGCGCCCACTCCGATGATTGGCAGGAACAGCGCGGCGATGCCGGCCAGCGCAGGGTCTGTCCACACGAGCATGCCCAGAACACCTAGCAGCATCGTGGTGGAGACGATGGCCTGGGAAAGCCCGGTCTGCAGGAAGCTGGAGAGGTTGTCGATGTCCGTGGTCATCCGGGTCATGACCCGGCCCGAGGCGTTGCGCTCGAACCAACTCATGGGCAGCCGGTGGAGGTGTTCGAAGCTGCGTGCACGCAGAGCATAAAGCAATCGCTCGCCGGTGTGCGTGGTGAGCACCGTGTTCCACGCATTGGCGGCCCAGGAAACGCACACCAGGAACAGGGCCCCCAGCCCCAAGGTGAACAGTGCGCTGCGATCTGACCTGCTGATTCCCTCGTCGATGGCCTTGCGCACCAGGGATGGAAGCGCAATGTCGGCGACGAGCCCGAGCAGCAGCGTCCCCACGATGATCGAGGTCGCGATCGGGACGAGGCCCACCAGGGTGCGCAGCCGCAGCGCCGGGGTCGCGTTCTCGGACTGTTGACCGGTGGGCGTGGAGTGCTGAGGTGCTGATTCCTGTCGCGTCGGTGTGATTCGGCGCAGCGCTGCGGCGTCGGCGTCCAATAGATCCCTGAATCTCGCAGCGTCGGCCGGGCGTGCATGCCTGTCGTCGCCAGCGGCATCGGCGACACCGAGTAATTCCCGATTCGCGTCCGCCTGGATCTCCTCCCAACTGCGCGGCCAGAGCGGACGGGCTGGGGGAGCGGGCAGGTTGATGACGCTGGTATCCCTGCCATCAGTGTTGGCCGCACCCGTGCCCGCAGGCTCTGCTCGGTGGTCGACGATGACCATCGTCAGGTTGCCCTCACCAGCCCGCTGGTGAAGATTGGCGATGATCTTCTGCTCGGTGACGGTATCGATTGCGCTGGTAGCACTGTCCAGGATCAGGACCCTGGGGTCGCGCAGAACCGCGCGTGCCAGGGCGATCCGCTGCCGCTGCCCACCCGATAGCGTCAGGCCACGCTCACCCACGATGGTGGAATAACCCCCGAGCTCGTCGATGAAATCGGCGGCGCAGGCAATGCGGGCGGCCTCCGCCACCTCTGCGTCGCTCGCCTGAGTTCCCATCCGGATGTTCTCTGCCACGGACATGGAGTAGAGGAAAGGTTCGTCGAAGACGATCGTCGGCCACTGCTGGGGCGTCAGGTCGCCCAGGGGCACTGCGGTGCTGCCCGCGTAGGCCGAAAAATCGGCGTCAGCATCCGCCGACTGCCCAGCCAGGGCTAGCGCCAGCGCCGACTTTCCCGAACCCGCAGGGCCCGTGATGTACGAGGTGGACCCGGGGGTGACGTCCACGGCGACGTCCTCGCCGCCCCGGGTGCGGAAGGTGCCGCGGATCCCGACGGGCCCTTCCGGGAGCTCCGCCGGGTGCTCGGGGCTCCGCCGTTGGGGAAGGGCGAGAATATCCTGCACGCGGGCGACCGCGGCATTCGCTAGGTGCACGGTGACCAACATTCCGGCGCCCATTCGCGTCATCCGGGACAGTAGGGTGACGTAGGCGGAGGCCGAGAGGAATTCTCCGATGGTGATCGCGCCGCGCATCGCGAGCAGGCCGCCGAGCACCACGGTAGCGATCAGCGCGATCTGCGGCACCGCAGCCAATGCCGGCTGGAAGCGGGCAGTGAGCCGCCCGACGTGCAGCCGCATCCCGAAGAGCCTGCGGGCCCTGGCCATAAAGCTGGTTTGCTCGCGCTGCTCCTGGACGAAGGCCTTGACGATGCGCACGCCGGTCACCGTCTCCTCCACCTGGCTTGCGACGTCCGCGGCCTGCTGCTGCGCCTCCCACGTCGCGTCGTAGAGCCGACGTCGGGAAAAGAAGGCGATGGCGGCGAGTACCGGAAGCTGGATGCTCAGCAACACCGCCAGCGGCCAGGAGAGCCAGAACATGATTCCCAGGATCAGCACGACCTCCACCAGAATGCTGCCCATGATGGGCAGCATCGCCAGCATCCCCTGGATCTGGTTTAAATCCGAGATGGTCCGGGAGACCACTTGTCCGGTACGTACCTGGGCCATCGCCGCCGGTGATGCGCCTTGGAGGGCAGCCAGGCAACGCATGCGGATGTCATGCTGGACGTCGACCGAGAGCTTCCCGGCGAAGAAGCGGCGTGCACCGTGGGTGCACAGACGGGCGAAGGCCGCCGCGATGAGTAGTCCAATCGCGCCGGGGCTTCCGTCGATGGCGCGACCGGCGAACAGCGGGATCAGCACGGCTGCGACGGGCATGAGCACGCTCAGCAGAGTGATGACACCCAGCTGCGGACGGTGTGCGCTCAAGGCGGCGCGAAGGAAGGCAAACACGATAGCCATCAGCCTATCGCCTGCATCGGGCAGATAAGCCAGCCATCACTGGAGCGGGCGACGTCGAAAAGCAGAAGCAGTGAGAAACGGCCCCGGCGCGAGGGAAATGAACCGGGTTAAGATCAACGCAGGAAACGAACCGCGCCGCGGAGAGAGGATTCCTCAATGGGATTTTTGGAAAATATCGCCCAGGCCCTCGACGTTGAGGGCATCGAGTCCCGAGCCAACGATGGAACGCTGTTCGTTCCAGTCTCTGCGGAAGTGGAGATTCAGTTCGAGCTTATTGAAGGCGTGGCCGGGGTCAGCACGCCGGCGGCGAATGTCTTCGTCGCGCTCGCTGATGTCACCGATGAGGACGAAGACTTCGACGCCGCGCTGGTCGGCGTGGTCTTCACCCCGGAGGCAGCGGTCGAGGCGGTGAATCGGCACATGGCCACCGACGAGGTGATCACGGTGCTCAACGAACTGCTCGATGGGCAGGATCCTCGCGTCGAGGACCTCGAGTTCGAACAGGATGATTACGACCCCCTTGTCCTGCGCGCGAACCTCAGTGCGAATTCCAAGGTCACCGTGAAGATCTCGGAGGGGCAGGGCACGCCGACCGCTGCGGTGAGCTTCGTGGTGCTGCCTGATAGCGTTTTCGAGCTCGCAGAGAACATCGCCGCGGAAATTCTCGTCGATGAAGAAGATGAGCAGGATCCGGCGAAGCTGGACATGCTGGACGCCACCCTGGACGAGCTGCGCACGCAGTACCAGGAGGTGCTGGATCTCGGCGTATTTGAGGACTTCAACCAGCTCTTCGACGTGCTTGCTTATGTCTCGCAGCAGGCCGAGGACTGGGAGGACCTCCTGGTCACCCTCGACGACGGCTCCGAGGACCCATTCTTCGAATGGGTCGAAGTCGAGGACGGTGAGGTCGAGGCCGGTGGCTTCGACGGCGACGTCGCCGCCGACGAGGAGGACGGCGTCGTTACGGAAGACGGCGAGTAGCGCTAGCCTGCCGCTCACCGCGACTGGCGGGGCACAGGTGGCCGGTCGCGACTGGGGCGTGGGCTAGCATGACTAGCGTGATGATGGGCACAGCCCCCCGTCACGGTGCCGGGCACGTCATGTGCCACCCAGCGTTGAGCGAGAACCGCAGGAGGGGTACGTGACCGAGGTAGCCATCATTGGGGCCGGCATGGCCGGCCTCGCAGCGGCCCGCACGCTCTCCCAGTCCGGGGTGCGTTGCGCCCTCTTCGACGCCGCTGAGCACGTGGGCGGGGTGGTGCGCTCGGAGCAGCACGGCGAGATCACCGTGGACCGGGGGCTGCAGTTCTTCAATACCTGGTACCCGGCGGTCAAGGAGATCCTGAGCCCCGGGGAGTACTCCGCCCTCAAGATCAAGAACTTCCAACCGGGGATCAACACCGTCACCCCGGCTGGTTCCGCGCTGATCATCGACCCCGTCCGCGCGCCGTCGATGGTTCCTAAGCTGCTGCGATCGGAGTTCAGTTCCGCCCTGCGTCTCGGCGAACTCGTGCGCATGCGCAACTGGCTGCGCAGCGAGCTGATGCACCGCTCGTCCATGGAGCTGCGTGGACCCAGCCGCTTCGGGCACGCCAGCGACGAGCCGGTCGCTGAATCGCTCACGAAGTCCGGCATCACCGGCCCCGTCCGCCAGAACGCGGTCGACCCGATCCTGCGCGCCTTCCTCTACGACCACGGCGGGGAAACCTCCGCGGAGTTCGCGAAGTGGGTCTTCGTCACCCTGTTGCGCGGCACGCTGGCCCTGCCGGAGCACGGAATGGGGGACCTGGCGGCGACGATGGGGCGGCTGGGCGGCGTCCGCGTCGAACTGAACTCCCAGGTCACTGCCGTGGACGTCCAGCCGGGCGGGGTGGAGCTCACGGTGAACGGCAAGACCGAGCGCTTTTCCCATGCGATCGTGGCCACCTCTGCGCAGGCGGCCCACGACCTGATCGGCACCGCGGTTCCCGAGCATCGCGGGCAGAGCACCTGGTGGTTCACCGTGGCCGATGAGGTTCACAGCGACCGGCTCGTGACCGTGGATGGAAGCGGCACGTTGTGTATCGACCTGGCCGCCGAGGTCACCTCCGTGGCCCCGGCCTACGCGCCGGGTACGCAGCTGATTGCTGCAGCGGCCTCCCATCCGTACAGCAACGGCGACTTCGACGCTGCCCGTGATCTGCCGAGCGAGCAGGAGGTTCGTCGGGACGTGTCCAGTATTTACGATTGCAGCCCCGAAGCCTTGGAGCTCGTCACCCGTCACGATATTCCAGATGCCCTTCCGCTGGTCGGGCCGAATCACGCGATCCAGGCCCAGCCGGCCGCCGAGCTGCTCGACGGTCGGGTGGCGGTGGCCGGCGCGCACACCGCGACCTCCACCATCGACGGCGCCATCCGCTCCGGGCAGCGGGCCGCCCGAGTGATCGCGGATCTGGTGGCAGAAAAGTAGGCCCGTACCGGGCGGCTGACCCTGGGTTCGGCGGCTGTCAGCAGAGCAAGATTCCATAATAAATCCCCGCACCAGGTGCGGGGATTTATTGCTCCCGGGGGGGGGAGAGACTACGCCGCGGCGGCCTCGGCCTTGTTCTTCCGGTCGATGAAGTAGTAACGGATGGACATCGCCACCGTGAACACCACACCCGCGATGAGGGCGGAGTGGAAATCCGACATCCAGAACATCGTGCCGAAGGTCAGCAGGATCATGGCGATCGCGAAGTACTGGCCCAGCGGCCACAGCGGCACCGTGAAGTTCGCGTGGGCGACATCCTCGGAGTTGAGGTGCTTGCGGTAGGCCAGGTGGCTGATGAGGATCATCAACCAGACGAAGATCGTGGCGAAGGTGGCCAGCGCGGCGATGTCTTGGAACAGTCGCTCGGCGGTTGGGTTGATCAGCTGCAATACGACGCCGATAACCAGCACGATGAGCAGGGCACTGATCGTGGATACCGGCACGCCGTTGCGCGGATCAATCTTGGCGAACATCTTCGGGGCAAGCTTCTGGCGCGCCATGCCGTGGATCACGCGGCCGGCGCCGTACAGGTCCGAGTTGATCGCGGACAGTGCCGCGGAGAGAACCACGACGTTCAGCAGGGCGGCGGCCCAGCCGATGCCCAGGGAACTGAAGATCTGCACGAACGGGGACTGTTCGCCGGTGATCTCGCGCCACGGAATCACTGCGACGATGACGAAGATCGCCAGCACGTAGAACAGCAGGATGCGCATCGGCACCGTGTTGATGGCCTTCGGGATCGTCTTCTCTGGGTCTTCGGCCTCGGAGGCAGTCACGCCGATGATCTCCGTGCCACCGAAGGCGAAGAGCACCAGAATGAGAGCGGACAGCACGCCGGTGAAGCCGTTCGGGAACAACCCGCCGTCATTCCACAGGTTCGAGATGCCGACGGTGCCACCGGTATCCACGTTGAACACCAGGATGGCCGCGCCACCGAGGATCATGGCGACCACCGCGGTCACCTTAATCGTCGTGAACCAGAACTCCAGCTCACCGAACCAGCGGGCGGAGGCGAGGTTCGCCGCACCCACGATGATCAACGCCACCGCGACCCATACCCAGGAGGCGGTCTCCGGAAACCAGAACTTCATGTACAGCGCCACGGCCGTGAGGTCGGCCAGGCACACGATGATCATCTCGAAGGCGTACATCCAGCCGGTGATGTACCCGGCCCATCCGCCCAGGTAGCGGCGGCAATACTCCGCGAAGGACCCAGCAACGGGGTGAGCCACGGACATCTCGCCCAGGGCGCGCAGCATGAAGTAGACGATCGCGCCGCCGAGCAGATAAACGAAGATCACGCCGGGGCCGGCCGCGCCGATCGCGCCGGCGGAACCGTAGAACAGCCCGGTGCCGATGGCCGAACCCAGCGCGATGAAGTGGATGTGCCGGTGGCGCAGCGCGCGCCGCAGCTCACCCTGGTGGCTGTCAGTCGTCGAGGATTCGCTCGCCGTGGCGGTCTCGGGCGCTGGTTGTTGCGACATGGGATTGTCCTCCGGATTCCGTCAAGCCGCGAAAGTCAGATTGATATCAGCCGTAGTATGCCACGTCACACTCCGAGCTAAAGATTCGGGTCGGCACTGCAAGCGGCCACAATCGGGGGAGGCTGTGATCTGCCTTTCACCGGGAGGCGCCGGTATGGCTTTTGCTGGGCGCAGAGCGTACTGTCAAGTGCGATGAGTGATACTGATAGCGTCTCCGGCGACGTCAACAAGCCGGTGGATAACGATTACTCGGTAGCTCAGAACAATCTGCAGGAAGAGAAGCAGCAGGCGCCGGCCAACGACGCGCCACTGAATATCTCTGATGTGTTGGGGGAGAACACCGAAGATTCCGCGATGGAATCCGCCGGTGACTCCGCTGTAGCCGAGGGCGCAGAAGATTCTGGGAAGACCGACAATCTCAACAACGAGAAGAACAAGAACGAGAACCCAGAGGATACTGTGGCCGATCAGCAGGCGGAAACCGTAGAAAAAAACAACGACACCACCCCGACCGCGTCCAGCCAGGACGACGTCGTCGCGCAGGACAACGAGCAGGAAAACAAGGACGACGACGGCGCCGGTTTCGGCGAACTTGGTCTATCACCGGAGGTGTTCGACGCCGTCCGTGCCGTCGGCTTCACCGAGCCGTCCCCAATCCAGGAACAGACCATCCCGCTGCTGATGGCAGGGGAGGACGTGGTCGGCCTCGCGCAGACCGGTACCGGTAAGACTGCCGCCTTCGCGTTGCCGATCCTGTCCCGACTGAACCTGAAGTCCCGCAAGCCGCAGGCCCTGGTGCTCGCGCCGACCCGTGAGCTGGCCTTGCAGGTTGCTGAGTCCTTCGAGGACTTCGCGGAGAAAATGGGTGGGGTCAACATCCTGCCGATCTACGGCGGCCAGCCTTATGGTGCGCAGCTCTCCGGCCTGCGCCGTGGCGCGCACGTAGTCGTCGGCACCCCGGGGCGCGTGATCGACCACCTGCAGAAGGGTAGCCTCGATATCTCCGAGCTGCGCTTCATGGTGCTCGACGAGGCCGACGAGATGCTGAACATGGGCTTCCAGGAGGACGTGGAGCGCATCCTCGAGGACACCCCGGAGGATAAGCAGGTCGCGCTGTTCTCGGCGACGATGCCGTCCGCGATCCGCCACCTGTCCAAGCGATACCTCAACGAGCCGCAGGAAGTGACGGTCAAGTCCACCCAGCGCACCGCGGAGAACATCGAGCAGGACTACTTGATCGTGCACCACCGCGAGAAGCTGGACGCCCTGACCCGCATTCTCGAGGTCACCGACTTCGATGCGATGATCATGTTCGTTCGCACCAAGAATGACACCGAGGAGCTCGCGGAGCGCCTGCGCGCGCGAGGCTACGAGGCTGCCGCCATCAACGGCGATATTGCCCAGGCACAGCGCGAGCGCACCGTCGACCAGCTCAAGGACGGTCGCCTGGACATCCTGGTCGCCACCGACGTCGCCGCTCGCGGCCTGGATGTCGAGCGCATCACGCACGTGTTCAACTACGACATCCCGCGCGACACCGAGTCCTATGTCCACCGCATTGGCCGCACCGGGCGTGCGGGGCGTTCCGGCCGCGCCGTGCTGTTCGTGACCCCGCGCGAGCGCCGGATGCTGAAGTCCATCGAGCGCGCGACGAAGTCCCGCCTCAACGAGATCGAGCTGCCGAGCGTTGACCAGGTCAACGAGGCCCGCAAGGCGAAGTTCAACCGCGAGCTGACCAAGAATCTCGAGGACCCGCAGGTCTCCGTGTTCCGCGACCTGGTGACCACCTACGCGGAGGACAACGGGGTCACCCTGGAGGACATCGCCGCGGCACTTGCGGCCGGTGCCCAGGGCGGGGAGAAGTTCCTCATGGAGGAGGCTCCGCGCCGCGAGCACAAGCGTCGTAGCGATGACCGTTACGGGGATGCCGATCGCCGTGGCGGCGGGGCCTACCGTTCCTTTGAGGAGCGCTTCAACAAGCCAGCCCCGCGGTTTACGGACCGTAACGGCAACGAGATGGAGGTCTACCGGCTCTCCGTCGGCCATCGCCAGCGCGTGCGCCCGGGCGCGATCGTGGGCGCCCTGGCCAACGAGGGTGGGCTGAATTCCCGCGACTTCGGCCGCATCAGCATCTTCTCCGAGCACTCCCTGGTGGAGCTGCCGGCGGACCTGCCGAAGCAGGTCTTTGAGGCTCTCGACCAGACCCGCGTGTCCGGTCAGCTGATCAATATCGAGCCGGATCCGGGTGCCCCGAAGGGCCGCCCGGGCAACCGCCGCGACCGCGATGACCGCCGCGGTGGCTACCGCGATGACCGGGGCCGGGGCGACCGCCGGGGTGGCGGCCGCTTCGACCGCGACCGCGACCGCGGTGGCCGCGGGCGTGGCCGTGGACACCACAACCGCTTTGAAGACTCTCGTGGGGATCGCCGGGGCGGGGGCCGCCACCGGGACGACCGCGGTGTCGAAGGCCGTGGCGGCCGCGGTAATAACCGCCGCGGGGGACGCTACTAGCCGAAACCTGTAAACCCGGCTGACGTGGGAGAACCCAGGTCAGCCGGGTTTTTCGTGGCCGGGTAGCCCTTCTGGCGGCCAAAGCCTAGAAAATAAAGATAGCCGTGGGAGCGAGCCTCGCTCCCACGGCTATGTGGTTTTTGCGCAGCCCGTGAGCGACTGCGGGAATCAGTGGGCTAGACGAACATCAGGATCGCGGTGACCAGCCACAGCAGGTTGAAGATGCCGCCGAACATTGCAGCCTTGCCGGGCAGGCCCTTGGCCGCATCGCCCTGGACGGCGGCGAGCTCATCCTCGCTCGCCGGGGTGTCGGATTCGTCCAGGCCATCAACGGAGATCAGGCCGCGGCGCTGCTGCGGGATTACTGCCAGCAGCAGGACGAGCCAGGCTGCCAGAGAGGTGAGGATGGCGGCGTGGAAGGCGTAGTTCTGCATCGCGCCGTCCACGGTCATGAAGGCGACCAGACCCAGCACGGGGACCAGTAGGGAGATGTAGCCGTAGCGGCGGGTCATGCCAGCCAGGGTTGCCACGGAACCCACCGCCTTGGCGGAGCCGGACTGTGCGGCGCGCAGGGTCGGAGCGAATGCCGAGCTAGCGATCGCGACCGGTCCGATGAGGAGGATCGCAGCGATGACGTGGAGAGCGGTAATAAATTGATCCATGTAAACCACTCTGTCAAAAAATTCGTGACTAGTCACAAAACCCCCGGTCAGCGGGGCAGCTGGCAGGCTTCGCGGGCCACGGCAGCGTCGCCGGCTGTGATCGCCAGCCCGTAGCGTGCCGCAACCACGAGGTACCGGGCAACGTAGGGGCACTGGGCAGCGGGAGCAGGCGGCAGCCACGCTTCCAGCGTGGCGTCGGACTTCTCCCGGTTCAGGTCCGAGGCGGTGACCGCCAGGTTATAGTGCCAGTCATTGGCGAAGCGGTGGCGCTTCCCCGGGCTCCAGGCGTGTGCGCCCAGGTCCCAGGCGGCGGCTAGCGGGACAATGTGGTCGATATCCGTTCCCTGCGGGCGTACCAGCTCGGCGGAGTACTCATCGGGAGCCTCGCCGGTGGCCCGCGGGCAGGGGCTGGCGGGCTGGGTGGGGAAGTTCAGGTTCAGAACCAGCTCTCGGGTAGAGCAATAACTGCCATCGGGGGCGACGCTCTGCGCCCAGCCCTGCAGAAAGCGGGTGCGGTCGTAGCCCACAACCCGGATTCGCTGGGGCACGACCTTCACCCGCGTTAGGGCCTGGCGGGCCAGCTCTTGGGAGCGTTGATCCACAGAGCGGTCGCCAGGGAGCCAGTCGGTTGGCGCGGGAACTGACGTCGTGAAAAACAGCAGACTAGCTACGCCCGAGAGAAAGACCAGAGAGAAAAAGAAACGCCGCCCCATGTTGTCTTAGACAACGCGAGGCGACGTTTGGTTCCCGAGGCTGCAGAAAAATTTCCGCAGGGAGGGGGAGAGGCTACTTAGCTGCCTCCTCCACGAACTCCTTCTCGGTGAGGCGATCGGCCTTGTTGCTCAGCTCAATGGACTTGTCGAACTCATCAAGAACCTTCGCGGAAGGCTCCTTGGTCATCAGGGTCACGCCGACCATGAAGACCACGTTGGCCAGCACACCCGGGATCATCTCGTAGAGGCCGAACGGCTTATCGGCGATGCCGAAGTTAGCCAGGCCGCCCCACAGGAAGCTAACGATCGCACCGGCAGCCAGGCCGGCGATCGCGCCCGGGGCGTTCAGGCGACGCCAGTACAGGGAAGCGATGATGACCGGGCCGAAGGCGGAACCGAAGCCAGCCCACGCGAACTCGACGAGGCTCAGCACACCGGAATCCGGCTTGGCTGCGATGACCACCGCCAGCAGGGCGACGGCGAGCACTGCGAAGCGGGAGAGCAGCTGCAGCAGGCGGTCGGACGCGTTCTTGTTGAACAGGCCCTTGTAGATGTCCTCGACCAGTGCGGAGGAGACCACCAGCAGCTGGGAGGAAATCGTGGACATGATGGCCGCCAGCACTGCGGTGAGCACCAGACCCGCGATCAGCGGGTGGAAGAGGATCTGGCCCATGTCCAGGAAAATCGTCTCGAAGTTGATCTGGTCGACGATCTTGATATCGGGGTTCTCGGTGAAGAACGCCGGGCCGATGATCGCCACGAAGACGGTGCCGACCATGGACAGGCCCATCCAGGTCACTCCGTAGAACATGCCCTTGCGTGCGGAGCGTGGGGTACGCAGCGCCATGAAGCGCACGATGATGTGCGGCTGGCCGAAGTAGCCCAGGCCCCAGGCCAGACCGGAGATGATGGTCACGAAGCCCACGCCGTTGAACAGGGAGAACCAGTTCGGGTTCGGGTCCAGGCCGGAGGCAGCGTAGGCGTTCTCCGTCTGGAAGCTGAAGATGGCGCTCGGGTCATCCATGTGCAGGACCGCGAAGATCGGCACCAGGATCAGGGAGATGAACATGATGCAGCCCTGCACCGCGTCCGTGTAGGACACAGCGAGGAAGCCACCGACAAAGGTGTAGATCACGGTCACGCCGGCGATTACGGCGATGCCGACCGCGTAGGAGGAGTCGAAGGTGGACTCGAAGTAGCGGCCACCGGCGACCATGCCGGATGCCACGTAGAAGGTGAAGAACAGCAGGATAACGAGCCCAGCGACCACGCGAAGCACGTGGGACTTGTCCTCGAAACGGTTCTCCAGGAAGCTCGGCACGGTGATGGAGTTATCTGCCACCTCGGTGTAAGCACGCAGGCGCGGGGCAGTGAACCACCAGTTGAGGGCACAACCGCCCAGCAGGCCGATAGCAACCCAGAGCTCAGAGAATCCGGACACGAAGATCGCGGCTGGGAGCCCCATGAGCAGCCAGCCGGACATGTCGGAGGCGCCAGCGGACAGGGCTGCGACGAACGGGTTAAGGTTTCTGCCGCCCAGCATGTAGTCCTCGTACTCGTCGGTCTGCTTATAGCCGAGGAGTCCAATGAACATCATGGCGATCAGGTAGATCACCATTGCTGTGACGAACCATGCTTGGTCTGTCATACAGAATGTCTCTTTCTTCGTAGGGTCGAGACTTCCTGAAAGACCACCCGGGGCCGATGAAAAGCCGGCCGAATGGTTAGTCGAAGTCAATATTTAAAACTTGAGCACGGCCATGATGCCAGAATTCTCGACGTTTTTCTGCCAAAATCCTGAAAGAAGGCCGAAAAAATACCGTGTTGCCGGGGCTTGGTGGGATGAGAATCGGCCGTTTATATGCGGCGATTCGGCGTGTCCGCGGGTCATGGTAGACCCTTATAACTATGGGATCCGCTTTTCTGCTGCACGCGCTCGTACCCGCCGGGGGTGGCGTGCAGCTGTGGGTCGAAAAAGTCGACGGCCGTCAGATCGTCATGCGTGCCAAGGACATCCCCGCCGTGCAGTGGCCCGACGAGCTGCGCGCCGTGCTGGCTGCCAAACCGCTGCGCTCCCGAGGCCAGGTGCTCGTCTCCACCCCGAGTGGCAAGCCCACCACACTCGCGATCCCCACCGCAGCGTGGGTGCCGGAGCAATCTATTGCGCTTCTGGAACACTTGCGCCGGATCGCGGCCGACCCCGAAGTTCGCGCCGGGTTGAGCCCCGAAGTGATCTTCCTTATCGACTTATTCGAATACGTCGAAGCCGCCGTGAAGGCAGGGCGGGTCATGGTGCGGATGGAGCGGCAGGATCAGCAGTGGCACCCCAGATTCACGCTGGCCACCGCCGGGGAGCATTCCGCGGTGCTCAACGGGTTCCGGGCGCAAATCCCCGGAGTCCTGGCGCGCAACGGGACTGGGGACGTGGTGGGGGACGCCGCTGACGACTGGGCGCATTGGATGGCCGTGAGTCTTATCTCCGATCGCGCCCGGCACCCGGAATACGAGGAATTGGAAAGCCCGCTGGTCACTGATCTTCTCGCCGGGCGGGCCACCGCGAAGGCGGGGCCCGCCACCGTCACCGCGCTCAATGAATGGCGGAGCAGCGCTAGGGACGCAGCGACCCAGCTGGTTTTCCGGCTCACGGATCCGGCGGATGCCCGGGAGATTGGGGAGCCGGTGGCGTCGTCGTCTCTGGGAGAAGACCGCTCCACCGCCAACCGGGAACGCGGGCAGAACCAGGCGGGCGATGACGGGGCGAAGCAATTCACCTGGCGGCTGGAAGTGGGCCTGTCGGTGGATGGGGCGCCAGCCACACCAATCAACACCGCGACCACCGGGGATGATCAGGCGCGCAAGATCCAGCAGCGGCTGCACCAGGCGGCAAAGGTATGGCCCCGTTTGGCTAGGCACCTAAACTCCGTCGATCGCTGGGCAACCGTGGGCCGCTGGGTCCCACCAGAGTCCGCCTACACCGGGGACCCTGCCCTTGACCGCCAGGTGGCCTTCAGCGTGGACCTCGACGACGTGGCGGATCTACTGGACACCAAGGCCAGCCGGCTGCAGGAAGCCGGCTTTCCCGTGATGATCCCGCGAGCGTGGGCCCCGAAAGCCACGCAGGTGGGAGCTAAGTTTCAGGCGGTGGGCTCCGGGCCGGGCTCCGGGAAG
Organism: Corynebacterium urealyticum; assembly: GCA_020741275.1. Classification (GTDB taxonomy): domain Bacteria; phylum Actinomycetota; class Actinomycetes; order Mycobacteriales; family Mycobacteriaceae; genus Corynebacterium; species Corynebacterium urealyticum_A. The sequence goes on along the minus strand of DYZK01000067.1, from coordinate 27,644 downwards.
CTCGGGATGGACCAGCTCCTGGACTTCGAATGGAACCTCTCTGTGGACGGCACCCCGGTTGGGGAGGCGGACAAGCTGGAGCTCATCAGCTCTGCTCGCCAGATCGTGCAGGTCAACGGGCAGTTCGTGTTCCTGGACAAGGGCTCGCTGAGCAAGGCTCGCGGGTGGCTCAGCGCGCTCACGGACGCGGCGGAGAAGGATGCGTCGGAACTCAGCGAGGTCACGCTGGCAGAGCTGCTGGAGGCGGAGGCCGCCGCCGAGGCACGCGGAGACGATGACCCGGACCACAACATCCGGGTGGATGTGGACGGCTGGGTGCGCCAGCTCTTCGACCGTGAGAACGTGGTCGCACCCGCCCGGCACGTGGAGCTTCCCGCGACGGTTCTGACCGAATTGCGCGAACATCAGCGCCGCGGTGTGAACTGGTTGGCGTGGATGGCAGAGCACGGCCTGGGGGCCATTCTGGCCGATGACATGGGGCTGGGGAAGACCTTGCAGGTGCTGGCCTTGCTGGCATGGGAGAAAGAAGAGACGTCGGCGCAAGACACGAACCAGGAAGCTACCGGCCCGACCCTGGTGGTTGCACCCACCTCGGTGCTTGCTGCCTGGCAGTCCGAGGCCGCCCGCCACATCCACGGCTTTTCCGTTCTCGTGGATCACGGGGCCGGGAAGGTCACCGACGCCGAGTTCCCGGAGCATGCCCGGAGGGCGGATCTCGTCGTCACCAGCTACGGGACAGTAGCCCGCAACCCGGAGCGTTATCAGAAGATCCAATGGCAGCGCGTGGTCGCCGATGAGGCGCAGAACATCAAAAATCCCGCGACGAAACAGTCCCGGGCCGTACGCGGGATTCCCGCCAATCACCACATTGCACTCACGGGCACTCCGGTCGAAAACCAGCTTTCCGACCTCTATGCCCTCATGGACTTCGCGAATCCGGGGATTCTGGGTTCGGCCGCCGCATTTCAGAATCGCCTTGCGATCCCCATCGAGCGTTATCAGGACGCCGGCGCGACCGAACGTCTCAAACGGATCGTGGAGCCTTTCATTCTCCGGCGGCTCAAAACGGACCCCGCCGTGGGGGTGGCGCTGCCCGAAAAACGGGAGCACGTGGAAGCCGTGCCGCTATCAGCCGAGCAGGCCAGCCTCTACCAGGCGTATATCGCGCAGGTAGAGGAAGCGCTGGAACAGGGAACCGCCAGCCGCCGTGGCCTGATCCTGGCCTCCCTGGTGAAGATCAAGCAGATCTGCAACCACCCGGCCCACTTCGCAGGAGACGGCTCGGGGATCCTGCGTGGCGGCAAGCATCGCTCACCGAAGATCGAAAGGATTTTCGAGCTCATCGGCCAGGCCGTGGCGGAGGGCAAGAAGGTGCTGCTGTTCACGCAGTTCCCATCCTTCGGCCGGATGTTGGCGCCTGCGATCGAGTCCGAGTATGGGCTGCCCGTACTCCAGCTCGACGGCGCGGTGAGCCGGTCCCGACGCACGGAGCTGGTGGCGCAGTTCCAGCGTGATACCGGGCCGGGGGTCATGCTGCTTTCGGTCCGCGCCGGAGGTACAGGAATTACTCTGACCAGGGCTTCCGTGGTGATTCACATTGACCGTTGGTGGAATCCAGCTGTGGAGGACCAGGCGACGGACCGTGCCTATCGCATCGGTCAGGAGCAGGACGTCGATGTGTATAAGTTTTTCTCGGCGGGCACCCTCGATGAGCGCATTCATGAGATCATCACCGGCAAGCGAGAACTCGCCGGAGCTGTCGTGGGAGAGGGCGAGGGCTGGATCGCGAGCCTGAGCGATGATGATCTCGCCGAGCTCTGGCAGTTACGGGAATCCTCGGACGTGTCTGCTGCGGATGCTACATCTTTGGCTACAAAGGTTTCTGCTGCAGATAGCCAGTCAGAAGGAGGTGGCAGATGAGTAAGAGGAACTCCCCACGGACCACGTGGGACGGCAACGTCATCCTCGCGGATTTCGGGGCCCGCCGCCGTGCAGAGGCAGCCACCCCGCGAGCGAAGAAACCCGTGCTCGCGGACCCGCTGGGCCCAGAGAGCTGGGCCGGGGCCCAGGTGTTGGAGGCCGTCACCGGCGCCACCGACCGTGGTCGATTGGAACGCGGCCGGAATTATCACCGGGATGGCCACGTTCGGAGCATGGAGCTGAGCACCAACACGGCGGTGGGGTTAGTTGCCGGCACCCAACCGCAGCCCTTCGAGGTGGTGATCAAGGCTGCTGCGCTGAGTGCGAAGAGAAGGGACTTCATTGCCGCAGAGGTTGCCGCCGACCCCGCACTAGTGCGCACCATTGTGCGTGGGGACGCGCCGCCGACGGATCTCGCCGCGATGCTGCTGAGGCCCGACCAGATTCTTTTCGAGGGCTGCACGTGCCCAGATGGGGCGCTGGTGTGCAAGCACGCGGTCGCCGTGGCATATCAGCTGGCGGGCACCTTCAACCATGACCCCGCGGCCATCCTGCAATGGCGCGGGGTGGAGGCCGCCGAGGCTCTGCGCAGCGTCCAACTCAACCACGTGGGGGAGCGGGAGGGGAGTTCAGCCCAGCCGGGCTCGAGGAGTGCCGCCCAGCAGACCCCGGAGGTGCTCGACCAGGCGGAGTTCTGGGGCTCGGAGGAACGCCGCGTGAGCTGGTCGCCGCCGCCGGCGGAAAGCGGCCTGGAGCTCGGGGATCGCGATGCCCTGATGCGGGCGCTGCGCAGCCTGAGCTGGACCAGTGTCGATCAACTGCAAACGATGCATGAGCTGGAACTGTGCCTGGAAATGATCACCGATGATTCCGGGCGTTTCGACCCCACCCCGTGGGCCCGCCCGGTAACGGGCATGAGGATGAAGTGACAAGGTGAAGAACATGAGCGATGCACAGCTGACAACGGCGTCTCCCCGGCCAATTGGTGGCGGGGAGAAGGCGCATTCGGTGCGCTTCCTACACACCTCCGATTGGCAAATCGGGATGGGGCGGCGCTTTCTCGGGGAGGATAACCAGCGGCTCTTCGACGAGGCGCGGCTGGCTGCCGTGGAGAAACTCTTCGCGGTCGCTGCCGACCGGCAATGCGAGGCGATCGTTGTCGCTGGGGATGTTTTCGACGACAACCTCCTGGCGGAAAAGACGTGGACGCGAATCCTCGACGTTCTACGCAATGCCCCGGTTCCGATCTACCTGCTGCCGGGCAACCACGATCCGCTCAACCCGGCGAGCATTTACCATCAGCCGAGCCTGCAGCAGCTTTCCCCAGACAACGGCGGGAAGGTCACCGTCCTGGGGGACTCCACCCCGAAGGAACTGCGCGAGGGAGTGGAGATCATCGGCGCGCCGCTGCTGAGCAAGGTGGCCAGCGAGGATCTGGTGTACCGGGCGCTTCACGACCTGGCGCCGGCAGGGAACACAATCCGCATCGCGGTGGGCCACGGGCACACGGAGTCGCGGGACAGTGTCGCGGATCCGTCGGTGATCGACGTCGCCCGACTCAGTGAGCTCGCCCAGCAGCGCGTCGTCGACTACGTGGCCCTGGGGGACACGCACTCCGCGATGCCCCTCGATGAGAGCGGCGTGGTGTGGTACTCCGGCGCTCCGGAGGTCACTGACTTCAAGGAGCCCGACGGCGGTGGTGAGTCCAACTCAGGTAAGGCGCTCGTCGTGGATGTCAGCATCGACCCGGAGAACCCTGCTGTGCCCGCGACCGTTGCTGTCGAACAGATGGAGATTGGGCAGTGGCGCTTCCTGGCGATGACGGAGGACATTAATTCCCCAGAGGACGCCGAGGACTTCCTGGCGAAGCTGGCCAGCCTGCCGCAGCCACGATCGACCGTGGTCAAGTACGCGCTGCGGGGGAGTATCGACCTGATGACGGATATCCGGCTGGAGACCGCCCTGGCTGAGCAGCGTCCCCGCTTCGCCGCGCTTTACGAGCGCACACGGCTGATGGATCTGCACGTGTCCCCAGAACTTTCGGAGCTTCGTGGGGCCCTCCAGTTACGGGGCTACCCAGAAATCGCGATGGAAAACCTGCTCGCCGTCGCCGAAGACCAGCGGGAGGCCCAAGGAACTCGAGATCAAGCCACGGATGCCCTGAAACTCCTTTACCGCTTGGCAGCCGGCGTGCAGGCCAAGGAAAGCTAGGTGACGAGGACAATGACAAACTCACAGCAGCGCAACACCGGGGCCGGTCTGGCCATCCATCGTCTGACCTTGGATGACTTCGCGGGGGTGCCACACGTCGACCTCGACCTGGCAGATTCCGGGGTCACCGTGGTTCACGGGCGCAACGAGTCTGGAAAATCGACCCTGCTGACGGCCATGAAGCTCCTGCTCAACACGAACGTGAATACTAAAACCCGCAAGCAGGAGGTCATGGCGCTCAAGCCGGTGGGAAGCAATGGCAAGCCCACGGTCACCGCGGAGATGAGCATCGGTCCGTACCGGCTGCGGATCGAGAAGAGCTTTGGCACTGGCCGGCATGCGGCCGCACTCGATGTCTCGGCTCCCACCGTGGAGAATCTGGTGGACCGGGAGGCGGAGGAGCGTTTTGCGGAAATTCTTAACGAGACGGTGGACCGCACCTTGCTGGAAGCGCTGACGGTGGAGCAGGGCGCGAGCCTGGAGGCTTTCTCCGCTGGCCGAATCCAGTCCCTCAGCACCGTCCTGGCAGCACAGAGTGACCAGAGCGCGGATGCTGATACAGGTCACGAGGTGGATGCCACGGCCGCGGAGCTACTCGCGGCGATCGAGAAGGAATACGATCGCTATTTCACCTCCAAGGGTGGTGTGAAAAAGAATGGTGAGCTGCAGAAGGCCCGCGACGAGCGCGAGGCCGCAGAGCAGGCCCTAGCAGAAGCAACCGAGGCCTATGACGGAGCGCAGCAGCGGATTCGGGAGATCACGGAACTGGAAGAGGAGGAACGCCAGGCTGCGGCAAAGCTGCCCGAGGTGAAGCGGGCCGTCGAGGAACTCGCAGAACAGCTGCAGACAGCTCGGGCGGCACAGGAAAAGCTCCAGGGCTTTGAACGCGAGGTCAAGAACGCGCACCAGGCGCTCGATCTAGCGAAGTACCGCCATGATGCGCGGAAGAAGCAGGTGGATGCGGTGGCGGACAAGCGCGCCGCGCTCGGGGAGGAAGAACAGCGGCGCGATGGGCTCGCAGCGAAGGCGGCCAAGGCTGAGAAAGAACAACAGGCGCTGAAGGCGGAATACTCCAGCGCCGCCGAACAACAGCGATTCGCACGAGGCTACATTGCTTGGGCACAGGCGGGCGCCGAATATCGCACGGCGGAGAAGAACCACAAGACCGCCACCAAGCGCGTAACGGAGGCGGAAAAGACGGTGGGCCGGCTGCGGGAGCTGGCGAATAAGCTCGCGGAGAACCCCGCGACACAGCAGGCGCTGGACGCGCTGAATAATGCCAACACCCAGCTTGCCGTGGCCACCGCACAGCAGGAGGCAATCGCCACCGAAGTGAAGATCACCGGCCCCGCTGGCACGGTGCGGGACGGCGAGGAGGACGTCGAACTCACGGCGGAGGGGTACCGCACCCTGGTGAGCTCCCCGCGACAGTTCGCCCTGGGGGACTACCGCGTTGCGGTCACTCCCGCCCGCGACACCAGCGAGACCGAGAACGCGGTGAACCGCGCTCGGGAACAGGTTGCCCAGGCGTCGGAGGCCCTTGGTATCGACGACGGGGACACGGAGGCTGCCCACCGGCTGGCCCAGCAACGGCGCGCCCTGGAAAACGAACGCGACGAGGCGCAGCTGGAGCTGCGCGGGGTCACCGGGGGAGTGAGCTCCCAGGACCTGCAGTTGAGTGTGGAGCAGACCAGCCGAGAGCTGGCCGCCGCTGATGAGAAGCTCGCCGACCGCGCCCGCGCCGCGGCCGACATCTGGAGGGACTTCGGCGGAAATGCAGAACGAGCCGAGGAATTCGGCATGGCGCCTGAGCTGGAAGAACAGCTCGCGCGGCTGACGCAGGACTCGGCGCGAGAGGAGACGGGGGAGCTGTGCTCAGGATACGAAGATGAGCTGGCGGAGCTCGTGGTTGAGTTGGCAGCAGCCCAGCAATTTCTCGAGCGCAGCGAGGATCGCTACGCCGCAGCTCAGACGGCCAAGGACGCGACGGAGCACTCCCAGATCCTCCAGGATCACAAGCTGGCAGAGCTCAACGCCACGCAGCAGGCGCAGCAGCTCGCGGCGGCAGAGGATGAGTTAGCGCAGCAGCGGGAAGAGATCGGCGATGAACAGCTGGTGGAGGCCCTCGCCGTGCAGAACAGCGCGTTGGTGAAGGCTGCCGCGATTCGGGATAAGGAGAAGGAGAAATACGAGTCTGCTGCCACCGCTGAGCAGCTTGAGGAGCTCCTCAAAGGTGAGAAGGCCGGCCTCGGGATGCTGCAGACAAGCGCCACGCAACGCGGCCAGGAGCTGGTCCGTCTGCGCACCGAGTTGGCCGGGCGGGAAGGAGCTGCGGAGGCCAAGCGTGAGGCAGCAGCCGAGGCGGAACGGGCCACCCGCGCCCTGGCTGCCGTCAGCGCCCGGGCGGAGGCTGCCCAGCTCCTCTGGGACACGATGAATGAGGCCCGTGCGGAGCTACGCGGTCGCTATTCTCGCCCGCTGTCCGAGGCCTTCCACGTCCTTGCCCGCACCATCTACGGCCCGGGCGTCCAGTTCGAGTTCGACGAGGACCTGCAGGTCAGTCGGCGCATTGACGACGGCCTGGCCCTCGACGTGACCTCGCTGTCTGGTGGAGCGAGGGAGCAGATCAACCTGCTTTCCCGTCTCGCCGTGGCTTCGCTGGTGGCCCGGGGCGGGGGAGTGCCGATCATTATTGACGACAGCCTTGGCTACAGCGATCCGCAGCGCAGCAGGGACATGAACGTGGTGCTGTCCCAGCTCGGCGAGCGGCACCAGATCATCGTGCTGACCTGCGATGCGCAGCGCTTCTCCCGCGTGGTGGGAGCCAAGCAGGTGGACATGGTTCAGCTGCGCCGCGCCGGGGAGTAGACCCGCGGCATGCAAAAGCCCGGATGGAACGCGCTGTGAGCGCGCCCCACCCGGGCAATAAAACGTGCCCCCGAGACGATTCGAACGTCCGACCGCTGGTACCGGAAACCAGTGCTCTATCCCCTGAGCTACGGAGGCATCAGATCGGTAGTCTAGCACCCTGGGTGCAAGCGGAGGCAAAAGCACCCCGCCGAACAGCGTGCCCAGCTCATACGGATGGGGGCGACGAACGCGCATTACGTGCTGATAAAGTCTTTAGGCGTGACTCCAGCAGAACTTTCCGAATTCATTGCACGTATCGCCCGCGAGGTCCTCACCGAGCGCGGCCTGGACGCCTCCGTCGTCCCCGATAACCCGACGGTCGAGCGCCCGCGCAACCCAGAGCACGGCGACTACGCCACCAATGTCGCCATGCAGACTGCCAAGAAGGCGGGTACGAACCCCCGTGAGCTGGGCACGTGGCTCGCTGAGAAGCTGGCCGCCAGCCCGGAGATTGACGAGGCCAGCGTCGCCGGCCCTGGCTTCATCAATATCCGCCTGGCCGCCGCCGCGCAGGGCAAGATCGTGGAGAACATTCTCGCCGCTGGCCAGGATTTCGGCCGTGGAGATGCCTACAAGGGCACGAAGATCAACCTGGAATTCGTCTCTGCTAACCCCACCGGCCCGATCCACCTGGGTGGTACCCGCTGGGCTGCTGTCGGCGACTCCCTGGGTCGCCTGCTGGCTGCTCAGGGCGGCGAGGTGACCCGCGAGTACTACTTCAACGACCACGGTGGCCAGATCGACCGCTTCGCGAAGTCTCTGCTCGCCGCCGCGCGCAATGAGCCCACCCCGGAAGACGGCTATGGCGGCCAGTACATCCAGGACATCGCAGCCCAGGTCGCCGAGGCGAACCCGGCCTGGGGCGAGCTCTCCGATGCGGATGCCCAGGAGCTCTTCCGCTCCCAGGGCGTGGAGTTGATGTTCGACCACATCAAGACCACCCTGAAGCAGTTCGGCACCGAGTTCGACGTCTTCTTCCACGAGAACTCCCTCTTCGAATCCGGCGCGGTGGACAAGGCCATCGAAGAGCTGAAGACCAACGGCAACCTCTACGAAGCCGACGGGGCCTGGTGGCTGCGCTCCAGCGACTTCGGCGACGACAAGGACCGCGTCGTCATCAAGTCCGACGGCAACGCCGCCTACATCGCCGGCGACATTGCCTACATCGCGGATAAGATCAACCGCGGCCACGACCTGTGCATTTACATGCTGGGTGCGGATCACCACGGCTACATCGCCCGCCTGCAGGCAGCCGCGGCAGCCCTGGGCTATGACCCGAAGCAGGTTGAGGTCATGATCGGCCAGATGGTGAACCTCGTCCGCGATGGCGAGGCCGTGCGCATGTCTAAGCGCGCCGGCACCATCATCACCCTCGACGACCTGGTCGAGGCCATCGGTGTGGACGCGGCCCGCTACGCGCTGATCCGGTCCTCGGTGGACTCGTCCCTGGACATCGACATGGACCTGTGGGCCTCCCAGAGCAACGAGAACCCGGTGTTCTACGTTCAGTACGCCCACGCCCGCCTGTGCTCCCTGCAGCGCAAGGCAGACGAGCAGAGCGTGGGCTTCGCCAGCGCCGATCTCTCGCTGCTGACCCACGACCGCGAGGGCACGCTGATCCGTTCCCTCGGCGAGTTCCCGAAGGTCGTCCGCACGGCCGCTGAGCTGCGCGAACCGCACCGCATTGCCCACTACGCGGAGAAGCTGGCCGGGGACTTCCACCGCTTCTACGACGCCTGCCAGGTGCTGCCGAAGGCGGACGAGCCGACAGGCGCGGATGCCGCCCCGGTCTTCCACGCCCGCCTGGCCCTGGCCGCCGCCACCCGCCAGGTGCTGGAAAACGCACTGAGCCTGGTCGGTGTATCCGCACCAGAGAGGATGTAAGGCAAACCCGCATGGATCCGGTCACAGCACAACAACCCACACCACTGCGCCGGCGCACCGCCACCACCGAGGAGTTCAACCTCATCCCGGCCCACGTCTTCCCACGCACCGCCCGCCGGGCGGAAAGCGGGGAGGTGGTGATCGGCGGCGTGAGCCTGCCCGAGCTCGCCGCCACACACGGCACCCCGAGCTTCGTCATGGACGAGGCCGACTTCCGCTCCCGCTGCCGCGAAATGGCCGAAGCCTTCGGCGGGGGAGAGCGCGTGCACTACGCCTCCAAGGCCTTCATCTCCACGGCCGTGTGCCGCTGGGTGGCCGAGGAAGGGCTCAGCCTGGACGTCGCGAGCCTTGGCGAGCTGCGTATCGCCTTGCACGCCGACTTCCCCGCCGAGCGCATCACGGTGCACGGCAATAACAAGAATGAGGAGTTCCTCCGTGCCGCCGTAGAGGCGGGCGTGGAACTCATCGTGATCGACTCGCTCCAGGAGGTCGCCGAGCTCTCCCGCGTAGCCCGCGAGCTAGACACCACCCAGGACGTCCTGGTGCGCGTGACCCCGGGCGTACACGTCGATACCCACGAATTCATCGCGACCTCCCACGAGGACCAGAAGTTCGGCTTCTCCCTGGCCTCCGGCAAGGCCAAGCAGGCGGCGGAGGAGTGCCTCGCCGCCGATGGCCTGGTCCTGCGCGGCCTGCACTGCCACGTCGGCTCCCAGGTTTTCGATGCCGACGGGTTCGTGCTCGCCGCCGAGCGCCTGCTGGGCCTGTGGAAGCAGCTGCTGGCCCACGACGCCACGGGGGAGGACTTCAACGTCCTCGACCTGGGTGGCGGCTATGGCATCGCCTATACCCCGGACCAGGAGGCGCTCGACGTGGCCTCCGTGGCGCGCAACCTGCGGGCCAAGGTCGCCGAGGCAGCCGAAGAAGCGGGCGTGCCGACCCCAATCGTCAACGTCGAGCCGGGGCGCGCGATCGCCGGCCCGGCCATGGTGACCATCTACCGGGTCGGCACCGTCAAGGACGTCGAGACCAGCGATCACACCGTACGTCGTTACATCTCTGTCGACGGGGGGATGAGCGATAATATCCGCCCGGCCCTCTACCAGGCGGAGTACGACGTCCGGGTGGTCAACCGTGAGGTCTCCGGCGCGCTCGTCCCGACCCGTATCGTTGGTTCGCACTGTGAGTCCGGCGACATTCTGATTAACGATGTCCCGGTTCCCGACGACGTCGCGCCGGGCGACCTGTTGGCCATCGCGGCGACGGGGGCGTACTGCTACTCGATGTCCTCCCGCTACAACATGTTCCTGCGCCCGCCGGTGATTACCGTGGCTGATGGCCAGGACCGGGTGATGATCCGCCGGGAGCGCCTGGAGGATATTTTGGCCCTCGAGGGCTAGTCAGGTTGGGCCCGGTGAAGCCCGGGTGCTCCTGCGAAACATAAAACTAGACAGCTTGGTCTATGTGGGTTAACCTCTGACCTAAGCGAATAACAACTTGGCCTTCGGCCGCTCGCTAGAATGGCACACCGACGCCACTGACGGCGAGCGCAAAACTAACAACAACATTGGGAGAATATTCATGACTGATGCATCGGCGCCCACCATCCGCCCGGGTAAAGGACTCGACGCCACTATTGGTGTTGCACTGCTGGGGATGGGCACAGTCGGTGCTGAGGTTTACCGACTGCTCAACGAGCGTGCCGACGAGTTCGCGGCCCGTATCGGCGGGCCCCTGGAGGTCCGCGGCATCGCGGTCTCCGATCTGTCCCGCCCGCGCGAGGGGGTTGACCCCGAGCTGTTGACTGACGATGCGCTCTCCCTGGCGCAGCGCGAGGACATCGACCTGGTCATCGAAGTCATCGGCGGGATCGACTACCCACGCCAGGTCGTCAACGCGGCCCTGAAGGCCGGCAAGTCCGTGGTCACTGCGAACAAGGCCCTCATCGCTGCCCACTCCGGTGAGCTTTCTGAGGCTGCCGAATCCACCGGCGCTGACCTCTTCTTCGAGGCCGCCGTCGCCGCGGCCATCCCGGTCGTCGGCCCGTTGCTGCGCTCCCTGGCTGGCGACAAGATTGAGTCCGTCATGGGCATCGTCAACGGCACCACCAACTACATCCTCGACGCCATGTACGAGCGTGGGGCCAGCTATGACGAGATGCTCGCCGAGGCCACCGAGCTGGGCTACGCCGAGGCCGACCCGTCCGCGGACGTCGACGGTCACGACGCCGCCTCCAAGGCCGCGATCCTGGCATCCTTGGCCTTCCACTCCCGCGTCTCCAGCGAGGACGTCCACACCGAGGGCATCCGCAGCATCACCACGCAGGACATCGAGGCAGCCCGCGCCGCTGGCTGCACCATCAAGTTGCTCGCCCTGTGCGACCGCGTCACGCAGGCCGACGGCACCCCGGGTGTCTCCGCCCGCGTCTACCCGGCGCTCGTCCCGCTGTCCCACCCGCTGGCCAGCGTCTCCGAGTCCTATAACGCCATCTTCGTCGAGGCCGAGTCCGCCGGTCGCCTGATGTTCTACGGCAACGGCGCTGGCGGTGGTCCGACCGCCTCCGCCGTCCTCGGTGACGTCGTCGCCGTGGCTCGCAACATCATCCACGGTGGCCGTGGTCCGCGCGAGTCCACCTACGCCGCCCTTCCGATCGCTGATTTTGGAGACGTCGTGACCCGGTACCACGTTGACATGCTGGTGGAGGATCGGGTGGGCGTGCTCGCCGAGATCTCCAACGCCTTCTCTAAGCACAACGTCTCCCTGAAGACGGTGCGCCAGGAGAACAAGGACGACCTGGGTGCCCGCCTCGTCGTCGTGACCCACAGCGCCACCGAGAAGGACCTGGAGGAGACCGTCGCCACGCTCAACGAGCTCGACGCCGTCCGTGAGGTCCACTCCGTCATCCGTATGGAAGGTAAGTAACAGCAATGGCGACTGAGATCCCCGTCGGCCGCAAGGTTCGGGTCAAGGTTCCGGGTTCCTCCGCGAACCTGGGCCCCGGATTCGACTCGCTGGGTCTGGCCTTGAGCATCTACGACCACGTCGAGGTCGAGGTCATCGATTCCGGTCTCGAGGTGGAGGTCACCGGCGAGGGGCAGGGCGAGGTGCCGCTGGACGAGCGCCACCTGGTCGTCCGTGCCATCCGCGCCGGGCTGAAGAAGGCCGACGTCATCGCCCGCGGCCTGCGGGTGCGCTGCAATAACTCCATCCCGCAGTCTCGCGGCCTGGGTTCCTCTGCTGCCGCCGCCGTCTCGGGCGTGGTGGCTGCCAACGCGCTGGCCGGGGACGTCCTGGACACAGACACGATCATCCAGCTCGCCTCGACCTTCGAGGGCCACCCGGATAACGTCGCGGCCTCCGTCCTCGGCAGCGCCGTCGTGTCCTGGACGAATATCCCGGTCGACGGCACCGAGCCGACGTACCACGCCGCCCCGGTCACGGTGCACCCGGATATCCGCGCCACCGCGCTGATTCCGAAGTCTCACGCCTCCACCGAGGCCGTGCGTCGCGTGCTGCCGAGCGATATTCCCCACATGGACGCCCGCTTCAACGTCTCCCGCACCGGCGTGCTGCTCGTCGCCCTGTCCCAGGACCCGAGCCTGCTGTGGGAGGGTACCCGGGACCGGATGCACCAGCCATTCCGCGCCGAGGTGCTGCCGATCTCCTCCGAGTGGGTCAACCGCCTGCGCAACCAGGGCTACCCGGCGTTCCTCTCCGGGGCGGGCCCGACCGTGCTGGTGCTGTCCACCGAGCCGGTGGAGGAAGCACTTCTGCAGGAGGCCCGCGATCGTGGCATCCGCGTCGAAGAGCTGACGGTGGCCGGGCCGGTGACCGTCGAGGACGCTTAAACGGCTGACCGCGAACTAGCGGAAGCGGGTCAGCCCGCCGCGCAGGCTGGCTAGCCCCGTGACGCCACGGCGCGCCAGCGCATCCACTGCGTGGGCCGAACGGGCCCCGCGGGCGCAGACCACGACCGCCCCGTTTTCCACCTCCGGCGGGGTGTAGCCGCCCAAAATCTCGGCCAGCGGCACGTTGATCGCCCCGGGCAGGTGGAATTCCGCGAATTCCTTGGGCTCCCGCACGTCGATGATCGTGCTCCCCGGGGGAACTTCGGTGACCTCCACCGGGCCATGCGGGGGAGTGCCCGTGCGCACCTGCTCGGTGACGGCCGGGTTGGCCGCCACCGGGATCTCCTCCCAGCTCGCGGTCAGGCTGTCGTAGTAGGCGAGTCGGCCGACCAGCGGGCGGCCCATGCCCGTGATGAGCTTGATGGCCTCCAGCGCCATCGCCGAACCCACGATGCCCACCAGCGGACCCAAGACCCCCGCCTGCGAGCAGGAGGGCACCGCGCCCGGCGCGGGCGGGGTGGGGAAGAGGTCCTCGTAGATCTGCCCGTGGCCTGCCCAGAACACCGATAGCTGTGCCTGATAGCCCAGGATCGAGGCCCAGACGTGCGGGATCCCCAGCCGGGCGGCCGCGTGACTGGCCACGTGCCGGGTGTCGAAGTTATCCGTCCCGTCGAGGATGAGGTCCGCGCCCTCCAGGACCCTTAGCGCGTTCTCCCAGGTCAGCCGTTCGACGACCGGCTCGACGTGAACTTCGGGGTTGAGCTCTGTCATCCGCGCGCGGGCGGAGTGGGCCTTGGACTCGCCGTTAGCGGCAGCCGCAGAGCTGTGGATGACCTGGCGGTGCAGGTTGGATAGCTCCACGGAGTCGTCGTCGATGAGCGTGATGTGACCGATGCCCGCAGCGGCCAGGTACAGCAGCGCGGGGGAGCCCAGCCCACCGGCTCCGATCACCGCGACCCGCGAGGCGGCCAGCTTCTCCTGGGCCTGTGGGCCCATGAGGGTGACCTGGCGGCTATAGCGTTCGCTGGTGCTCGGCGAGCCCGCAGCGTCGATGGAGTGCGAGGACAATCTTCATGCTCCTTGGGGTTCGCGTGCAGCTGAATGTCGCGAGGATTCATACCCCGCAGGCGACCTCCCACTGTAGACCTAAAATGGGTTCCGGCAGCCTGCGGCAGCCCTGCAGAAAACGGTGTTTCTTGTGGTCCCTGCGGGCGGCGCCGAACAGCAGACAAGGAGCGCAGATGAGCGGCACAACCCCACACGACAACACGGCTCCGCGCGAGAGCACGGCCCCGCGCCAGAGCGCGAAGATCGTCGTCGTCTCCGACCGCATCGCCGGCGGGGAGCGGGAGAACACCATCGGACAGGACGCCGCGGCGATGCTGCAGGGAGCCGGGTTCACCGTCACCGACCTGATCGTCGTGCCCGAGGGCGCCGAGCCCATCCGGCGCGAGCTCGAGCAGGGAATCGCTGATGGGGTAGCGCTGCTGCTGACCTGCGGCGGAACGGGGCTGGGGCCGCGGAACCTCACCCCGGAGGAAACCCTCAAGATCATCTCCACCCGGCTGGAGACCGTGGAAACGCAGGTGCTCATGGAGGGGCTGAAGAACACGCCCAAGGCTTCGATGTCGCGCGGCGCGATCGGCCTGAGCTCCCGGGAGCCGGGCGGCACCCTGGTGGTCAACGCCTCCTCGTCCTCGGGTGGCATGCGGGACTGCCTGAAGGTCATCCTGGCTGTCTGGCCCAGCATTTCGGGCTGGATCCGATAGCGCCCGGGGACGGGCTAGCATGGAGCGCATGCGTATCCACTACTTTGCCGCCGCTCGCGCCGCCACCGGGGTCAGCGAGGAGCCCGCTTCGGCCTTCGACACCCTCGGCGAGCTGCTCGAGGATGCGGCTGCGCGGCACACCGGGCGCACGGACTCTGGCCTGAGCCTGGCGGACATCCTGGAACGCTGCACCTTCCTCGTCGACGGCCAGCGGGCCGAGCGCGCGACCGGTCTCGCCGGGGCGCAGCGCGTGGACGTCCTGCCGCCCTTCGCCGGGGGCTAGGACCCTATTCGGCGGCTCGCTTTCGGCCGCGCCCGGCCGCGCGGATAAGGCGAGCTCGGTCTCACACCAGTACGGCGTCACTCAAGTCCGACGTCGCCCACCTCGGCCCCGCCACTCAGCTTGACGTCGCTCAACTCGACGTCCCCCAGCTTGACCTCACCCAGCTCCGCGAGTTGCGCCGGGGTATCGAAGTCCCGCTCCGCGCCCGTTCCCGGCACCCGCACCACCTGCCCGGCGGCCCGCAGCAGGGCACCGGCAGGCACGTCGCGTTCCCCGGTTTGCACTATCGCGGTGAGCAGGCTGGCCCGGCGCCAGAGCGCACACAGCGGCTCGTCGAAGCCCTCGGCGTTGACCACCACCGCGCAGTCCGCCCCACCGATGGCTGCGGCGAGCTTGGGCAGGAGTGCGGCGGAGCCAGGGGCGTCGACGGCTAACACCGCCACCCATTCGGTATCCAGCTCCCGCAGCCCCGCGGCGATTCCCGCCACCGGTCCGCCGAAGGGAGGGCTTTCGCTGACCGTCGGCACCCCCAGGTTCTGAGGTGCCACGGCCACCCGCGGGCAATTGGGGGGGGGCAGGGAATCCCACAGCCGGTCGATGAGCCTGCGCCCGTCCACTGTGACCTTGGCCTTATCGGCACCCATGCGGGTGGACTTCCCGCCCGCCAGCACGACGATGCCGAGGTTCGCGAAGACGTATTCCGGGGAGGACGGCTGCGCGCCGGGGGTCGGCGCCGGTGCGCTGGGGCTCAGGGTCGTGGGCTCGCTGTTGTCTTGTGAACTCGGCATTTTCGTACCCCTGCTCATACGCATTGCCCGGTTGTTTCGCGGCCGAGCAGGTGGACGAGCAGCGGATCCCCCTCGGCCGGGGCTGCAGCCCTCGCCGCGCCGCGTTCTGCCGTACCACCCGCGGCGGCCTCGTTTGAGGGCTCGATGAGCGTGAAGCCATCGATGCCCGTCAGCGCGGTGACGTCGCTGGAATTATGCGAGCCCGTAGAAAACGGCACCGCGATCGGGGCGCCGCCCCCGTCGGATAGGCGGACGGGGGCCACCAGCGAGCGGCCCTTGCGCGGGGCGGCGAAACCAGGGCCGGCCACCGCCTGGAGCGGCCGAAATGCCCGGGCCTCCCGGTTGCCCGTGCCCAGCACCGCCAGCAGCGGGGCCACGTAGAGCAGGAAGGACTCGTAGGCCGCCACGGGATTCCCCGGCAGGCAAACCGGCGTGGCCTCGCCCCAGGGGGCCACTCCCTGCGGGGTGCCGGGGCACTACGCGACCGGGCCGAACCACGACCCTTCGCGAGGGCCAACCACCTCCCGCACCACGTCGAAGGCCCCGGCACTGATGCCGCCGGTGGTCACGATGACATCGCACGCACTCGCCTCGTCCAGCAGCTCGGCCAAAGCCCTGCCGCGGTCCCCGCTGTGGAACCGCCGCACCTCGGCAGCACCGTGCTCCGCGGCCAGGGCGGCGATCATCGGCAGGTTGGAATCCGGCAGCTGGGAAGCGCCCGGGACGTCCGGCCAGGGCACCAGCTGGTCCCCGGTGGAGATCACCGCCACCGTGGGCCGGGCGTACACGTCCACGACCTGCACTCCAGCCGAGGTCAGCGCGGCGAGCGTGCCCGCATCCACCCGCGTGCCCGCTGCAGCCACGACCGCCCCGGCGGGGTGCTTGCCCCCAGCCGGGCGAATATGGCTGCGCTCTACATCCACGGTGTGTACCGTGATCTGCTCGGGCAGCTCTAATGGCCCGGCGGGGACGTCCGTCTGTTCCACCGGGACGACGAGGATGTCCGCTCCCGGTGGCACCGGGGCGCCCGTCATGACGCGGACCGCGTGGCCGGGTGGGCACTCGACGCGCGGGGCACCAGCGGGAATATCGCCGGCCACCGGCAACACCCAGGGGCCTGTGCCAGCCACGTCCGCCGCGTGCACCGCGAAGCCATCCATCGCGGAGTTATCGAAGATCGGATTGGCCAGGCGGGCTCGGACTTCGCCCGCCAGCACGTGCACATAGGCCTGGTCGAGCGGTACACCGGGGAGCACTCTTGCTTGAGCCAGCGCGAGCACCCGCTCGCGGTGCTGCGCGATGGAAACGAGATCCGCCACGCTAGCCGCCGATCTTGCTCATGGTGCGCTCCGGCTGGAGGAAGCCGGGGTCGTCGATGCCATGGCCCGGCTTCTTGCGTGCCATCGCGCCCGCCCACGCATCGGCGAGTTCCTCGTCGCTTGCGCCCTGCCGCATCATGTCCCGCAAGGAGACCTCGTCGGCTGCCTTGGAGAACAGGCAGGAGCGGATCGCCCCGTCGGTGGTCAGTCGGGTGCGGTCGCACGCCCCGCAGAAGGGGTGGGTCACACTCGCGATGATGCCCACCTGCCCGGAATACTCGCCGTCGGTGACGTCCCACAGCTCGGCGGGCGCGGAGCCGCGGGGCTCGGCTGCCGGGCGCAGCGTGAATTCGGTTGCCAGCCGCTCCAGGAGCGCATCGGCTGTGACCATTCCCTCGCGGGTCCACTGGCCGCGCGGGCCCAACGGCATCTGCTCGATGAAGCGCAGCTGCAGGCCCCTGCGCAGGCAGAAGCGCACCAAATCAGCGGCCGAGTCCTCGTTTTCGCCGGGCAGGACGACAGAGTTGATTTTCACGGGATTCAGCCCGGTCGCCAGCGCGGCGTCGATGCCGCGGAGGACATCCTCGTGCCGATCCCGCCGGCTGAGTGCGGCGAAGGTCTGCGGATCCGTGGTGTCCAGCGAGATATTGATGCGGTTCAGCCCTGCCGCTGCGAGCCCGGCTGCCCGCTTGTCGAGGCCCAGCGCATTCGTCGTGATGGCGATGCCCGGCACGTGCCCCTCGTCGGTGCGCAGCTGGGCGGTGGCCGCCACCAGCTCCTCCAGGGACTTGCGCAGCAGCGGCTCGCCACCGGTGAAGCGCACCGCCCGGATGCCCAGCGTCTCCACGCCGATGCGCACCAGCCGGATGACCTCCGCATCGCTCAGCGAGTGCTCCGTGGGCAGCCACTCCAGGCCATCAGCCGGCATGCAGTAGGTGCAGCGCAGGTTGCAGCGGTCGGTGAGGCTGACCCGCAGATCCCGTGCCACGCGGCCGAAGGAGTCGACCAGCTGGCGGGGGCGGGGAGCAGAGGAATTCTGAGTCATTGTGGGGCTCATTCTAGTGGGACTGTCAACGCCCGCAGCAGCCACTAGTCCTGGCCGAACTCGGCTTCTTCGTCGGGATCCGGCAGGGTCATGAAATCCAGCTCACCACGGCGCATCAGCCGGCGCAGCTCCTTCTTGTCGAACTTCTCCACGCTCGTGCGCTCGATGTTCGCCACGAAGCTGAAGTTCTCCGGCGCCATCCACGCGGGAACCTGCGGCAGCAAGGAGTTGCGGATATCCGTCGCGGTTTCCTCCGTCGGCTCGTAACCCGCGGCCAGGACGACGACGGCCAGGGGTCGCTGGCCCCACTTATCGTCCGGGATGCCGATGACCGCCGCTTCGTTTACCCCGGGGTGGGCCAGCAGGTAGTTCTCCAGGGAGGCGGAGTAGATCCACTCGCCGCCCGAGCGGATCACGTCGTTCTTCCGGTCGTGGATGACGAGGAAGCCGTCCTGGGTCACGGTGGCGATATCGCCGGTGCGCAGCCAGCCGTCGACCGTGAAGCGGCTGGAGCCATCGTCCACTGCCTCGCCCCGGAAGACGCTGGCCGCGCCGTCCCCGGTCTGGCTGGGGGACTCGTAGTAGCTGGCGGCGACGGTATTCCCACGAACCTGCAGCTCGCCGGCATTGCGGTCGTGGGATTCCAGGGCGCGGCCGGCGTCGTTGACGATGCGGTATTCCAGCCCCACGGGGAAGCGTCCCTGGGAGTAGCGGTAGGCGGCACGCGCCTGGCCAGCCACGCCGGCGGGCGGGTGAGCGACCGTGCCGATCGGCGAGGTTTCCGTCATTCCCCAGCAGTGGATCATGTCCACGCCGTAGCGGGCCTCCCAGGCGTCGATGAGGGCCGGGGGAACCTGGGAGCCGCCGGAGTAGATCGTCTGCAAGCTCATGCGCCGCGGCGGGGTCTTCTCGTAGTGGACGATCAGGCTCATCCACACCGCCGAGGCCCCGTGCGCCTGGCGGGGCATGGCGTCCTCAATGACGTGGGCGAGGTGCTCGGGGTCCGTGGTGTGCCCAGTCATCACCATCGGCGCGCCGGACATGAACGCGGCAAGCGGAACGCCCCAGCTCAAGACGTGGTAGATCGGCACTCCCAGGAGGAAGGGGGTGTCGTTCTGGATGCCGAAGCTATCGGCCGTTCGCAGCCCCAGGGAGTGCAGCCACAGGGAGCGGTGCGAGTACACCACGCCCTTCGGCGCCCCGGCCGTGCCGGTGGAGTAGCACAGTGCTGCCGGCGCGGTTTCCGGGAGATCCGGCCAGTCGTAGATCGCGGGCCGTTCATCCAGCAGCGGCTCGTAGTCGGCCACGTGGATCCGGCGATCGGGGTCAGCCTCGGCGAAGGTGAGGGTGATCCGGTCCTGGATGCGGGTGAAATCCGCGGGGCTGGCCCCGACGAGGATCACGCCCTCCACGGTGGGGCACTGGGGGAGCATCTCGACCAGGCGGTCGGCGTCCACTGCGTCACAGACGATGACGCGGTCCTCGGCGTGATTGATGGTGTGGATGACCTGGTCGTCGGCGAGCTGCCGGTTCAGCGGCTGGAAGACCGCGCCCATCGACGGGGCCGCCAGCAGCACCTCGAGGTGCTCGGTGCGGTTGACCATCAGGGTTGCCACCCGGTCGCCGATGCGGATGCCGAAATCCTCGGCCAGCGCGTGCGCGAGAGCGGCCACGCGCGCCCCGATCTCCTCGAAGGTCGTGACCTCAGGCTCGGTTCCCAGGTACGTGGTCACCGTGCTGTTGCGGTGCGCATTGGTGCCGTAGGTCAAGATTTGCGATACGGAAAAGGGGCGTTCCTGCATCGTAGATTCCATGGTGTCCACCTTAGCCCGCGGCTGCGTGTTCCTTTTCTTTATGACGCCACCAGCCCACCAACCCGGTGGCTCGGCCACCATTGATGCGTCCTGGCCATGAGGACTCGTGGCTCAAGCCGGGTTCAAAAGTGTGTGAGCGATCGCCGGGTGTTACACTTGCAGCTGCTTCGAGGGCACCGTGCGATCAGCCGGGGCCCAGGAGGATTCCAAGGGTGTGGGGCGGTCAACCGCCAGCGCCGCTTCGTGGGCCGGGTTGTTATTGGCCCCGCGGCAGCCGCACCGCCACCGCGATTCCCGGCCGGCCCCAGACAGTGGGCGTCTGCCAGATGTGCGGGATCGTGCGAGGGCAATTTCTTTTAATACTCAAGAATAATTCCGGGTTGTTGCCTGCTTGGCGCATCTGTTGAGTGGCCGCCACCTGGGCCGGCGTGTGTCGTCGGCCAAAATCAATGCAAATTTCTGCGCAGCGCGTGAGATGCACTGGCCAATAGTCCTGGCCGGTGTCGACGAAGGGTGCTGTGCGGCGGAAAGGACTTTCGTGAGCTTGTCCGACATCATCGAGCGGGGTCAGGCCAATGGGCTGGCCTCCCTCAAGCTGGCCGAGCTGCGGCAGGTTGCAGCGGCCCAGGGGCTCAAGGGAACGTCGAAACTGCGCAAAGGAGACCTCGTGGCAGCCATCGAGAACGCCGGCAAAGGTGGCGGCGCTGTAGCCAGCGATCAGCCTGCACAGAAGGCTGAAAAGAAGGCTGAGCAGCGCAGCGACCGGAACGACCGGAGCGAGCGCGGAGAAGACAAGCACACCGAGCGTCGAGAAGGCCAGCGGGGCGAGCGCCCATCCTCCCCGGAGTCGGAGAACAATTCCGGCCAGCAGGAGGAGCAGAACTCGAGCAACAACGAGCGCGGCGATCGCCGCAACAACCGCCACAACGACGGAGGCGATAACCACCAGGGGCGCCGACGTCGTAACCGCCGTAACCGCCGCAACCGTCGTGGGGGAGAGAGGGGACACGACCGCAACAACGGGCACCGGAACAACGGTGGCCACGGCGACGGCGGCAACCACGAGGGCGGGGGCGAGAACCGCAACGACCAGCAGGACCAGAAGCCCGAGCCGCAGGAGGCCCCGGTCGCGGGCATCCTCGATTTCGCGGACGCCAACACCGCCTTCATTCGCACCACCGGCTACCACGCGGGGCCGACGGACGTGTACGTCCCAATCAACACGGTGCGCAAGTACGGCATGCGCCACGGCGACGCCATCGTCGGCACCATCCGTCCGAACGCAAAGCAGGGCGGTGGCCGCGGCCGCAACCGCCAGAAGTTCACCCCGCTGCACTCCGTAGAGACGGTCAACGGCCTGTCCCCGGAGCAGGCAGCGCAGCGCCCGGACTTCTCCAAGCTGACCCCGCTGTACCCGAATCAGCGCCTGCGCCTGGAGACCACCCCGAAGGTGCTGACCACCCGCGTGATCGACCTGATCATGCCGATCGGTAAGGGACAGCGCGCGCTCATCGTCTCCCCGCCGAAGGCCGGTAAGACAACGATCCTGCAGGACATCGCCAACGCGATCTCCACCAATAACCCGGAGTGCTACCTCATGGTCGTCCTCGTCGACGAGCGGCCGGAGGAGGTCACGGACATGCAGCGCAGCGTCAACGGCGAGGTCATCGCCTCGACCTTCGACCGCCCGCCGAAGGAGCACACCGCCGTCGCGGAGCTCGCGGTGGAGCGCGCGAAGCGCCTGGTCGAGCAGGGGAAGGACGTGGTCCTCCTGCTGGACTCCATCACCCGACTTGGCCGTGCGTACAACAACTCCTCGCCGGCCTCCGGGCGCATCCTGTCCGGTGGTGTGGACTCCAATGCCCTGTACCCGCCGAAGCGTTTCCTGGGTGCAGCTCGCAACATCGAGCACGGCGGCAGCCTGACGATCATCGCTACCGCGATGGTGGAGACCGGCTCCGCCGGTGACACGGTGATCTTCGAGGAGTTCAAGGGCACGGGTAACGCCGAGCTGAAGCTGGACCGCAAGATCGCCGAGCGCCGCGTGTTCCCGGCCGTGGACGTCAACCCATCCGGCACCCGCAAGGACGAGCTGCTGCTCGGCCCGGACGAGGCCCGCGTCATGCACAAGCTGCGCCGCATCCTCTCCGCCCTGGATCCGCAGGCCGCGATCGACCTGCTCATCAAGCAGCTGCGGAAGAATAAGACGAACCGTGACTTCATGATCCAGATCGCCAGCTCCGCCCCGCTCGCGGATGAAGAGGATGACTAGTCCGCACCCCAACCGGCTAGCATTGACCAGTGGACCAGGACTATTAGGAAGAGACTAAAAGCATGTCCAAGGCAGGTAAAGACTCGAGCAAGGATTCTGCGCTCGGCCACACCCCGTCGGTGATGGATGACATCCTCTCGGAGTACCAGGGGCTGGAGGCCCAGCTGGCGGACCCGGAGCTGCACAATGACCCGAAGGCGGCGCGCCGGGTCGGCAAGCGCTTCCAGGAGCTCCAGCCGGTGATCCAGACCTACGGGCGGCTGAACACCGCGCGGGAGGATCACGAGGCCGCGGCCGAGATGGCCAGTGAGGATGCGGAGTTCGCCGAGGAGGCCACCCGCCTGGAGGCGGAGATCGAGGAGCTGCAGGAAAAGCTCACCGATCTGCTCGCCCCGCGGGACCCCAAGAACGGCGACGACATCATCATGGAGATCAAGTCCGGCGCCGGTGGCGAGGAGGCGGCACTCTTCGCTGGAGAGCTGGCGCGCATGTACCAGCGCTATGCGGAGCGCCATGGCTTCGCCACCGAGATTCTGGGGCTCAACGAGACTGACCTGGGCGGGGTCAAGGACATGACCATGTCCATCCGCTCCAAGCAGCCCTCCCGCGACGGCGCGTGGGCCGACTTCAAGTTCGAGGGCGGCGTCCACCGCGTGCAGCGCGTGCCCGTGACCGAGTCCCAGGGGCGCATCCAGACCTCCGCCGCCGGTGTCCTGGTTTACCCGGAGCCGGACGAGGTCGAGGACGTCGAGATCGACGAGAAGGACATCCGCGTGGACGTCTACCGTTCCTCCGGTAAGGGCGGCCAGGGCGTGAACACCACCGACTCGGCAGTCCGCATCACCCACCTGCCGACCGGCGTGGTCGTGACCTGCCAGAAGGAACGCTCCCAGATTCAGAACCGCGCCCGCGCGATGCAGGTGCTGGCAGCTCGCCTGCAGCAGATGAAGGAAGAAGAGGCCGAGGCGGAGGCAGCGGAGGGCCGCGCGGCACAGATCCGCACCATGGACCGCTCCGAGCGCATCCGCACCTATAACTTCCCGGAGTCCCGCGTCTCTGATCACCGCATCGGTTACAAGGCCAATAACCTAGATTCCGTGCTGGACGGTGACCTGGAGGCCCTCTTCGCGGCTCTGAAGGAAGCCGAGCGCATCGAGCGCCTCGAGGCCGAGGCCTAAATGGCCACCGTCAGCGAGGCGGTGCGCACCGCTGCGCGGCAGTTTTCCGACGCCGGACTGGCGTCTCCGCTCAACGACGCCCGCTGGCTCATGGCCTACGCCCTGGCGGGGCAGGGTAATGCGGATTCGCCGCGCACCCCGGCCGGACTGACCGAGGTCTTCGCCGCCGGTGGCGCCCCCGAGCCGGTGATCTTCGCCGAGTGGGTGGCCCGCCGGGTGCGTCGCGAGCCCCTGCAGCACATCGTGGGGGCCGCACCCTTCTTCGGCTACGACCTCTACAGCGATTCCCGCGGCTTCATCCCGCGGCCTGAAACCGAACTGCTCACCGAGTACGCATTGGGGAAGATCCGTGGCTGGCTTGAGCGCGCAGCCGCCGAGCCGAAGCTGCGCCCGGCAGACGGGGTGGTGCGCGTGGTGGATCTGTGCGCCGGTCCCGGCACCATCGGCCTGGCGCTGGCCGCGCAGCTCGCCGAGTTCCTCCGCGAGCAGGCTCCGGCCGGATCAGGCGACTACCGCTGGCTCCGCAGGATTGAGGTGACCGGCATCGAGCTGGATCCGGCGGCCGTGGAGCTGGGGCAGGAGAACCTCACCTACTTCCGCCGGGCGGGTCTGCTCGGCGAGCAACTGGACGTCCGCCTCGTGGAGGGCGACGTCCGCGACCTGGGGCTCCTCGACACCCTGGGGCTTTCCGGTCGCGCCCAGCTCCTCGTCGCGAATCCGCCCTACGTCCCCAGCGGCAGCCGAACGGACGTCGAGACCGGGGCCGACCCCGCGATCGCCGTCTTCTCCGGCGACGACGGCCTCGAGCTCATGCCGCACGTCGCCACCGCGATCATGCGCGCCGCCGCCCCCGGGGCGCCGGTCGCCGTCGAACACGACGACGCCACCGGGGATCAGACCCGGGAGATCCTCATTGCCGCGGGACTGAGCGACGTCGAGAAGAAACAGGACTTTGCTGGCCGCGACCGCTTCGTCGTCGGGCGAGCGACTTCGCCACAGGCAAGCCAATAACAGCCACCCCGCGGGCGGCACCGGGCGGGGCACTACACTTTAGAAGAAGAAAACAGCGCACAATTCCCAAGTAAGGGAGAAGGAAGCACATGGCCCAGCGAGTAGACGCGACAAACCCCGGAGACCGGGAGGGCGCCATCGTCACAGCGGAGAACGCGGTGAAGGGCGGTCGCTTGATCGTCATGCCGACGGACACGCTTTATGGCATCGGCTGCGATGCCTTCGATAATGCTGCCGTCGAGGCTCTACTGCAGGCCAAACACCGCGGACCGGATATGCCCGTGCCCGTGCTGATCGGGTCCTGGGACACCGTCGAGGGGCTGGTCGCGGAGTTCAGTGCGCACCTTCGCCGGCTCGTCGAGGCCTTTTGGCCCGGTGGGCTTTCCCTGGTCGTGCCGCAGGCTCCGAGCCTGCCGTGGAACCTGGGGGACACCCGCGGCACCGTGATGCTGCGCATGCCGAACCACCCGATCGCCATCGATCTGCTGCAGCGCACCGGTCCGATGGCCGTGTCCAGCGCGAACGTCTCCGGCCAGCCGCCGGCGACCGCCGTGGCCATGGCTGAGGAGCAGCTCGGCGACTCCGTGGCGGTGTACCTGGACGGTGGGGAGGCGACCATCGGGGAGCCCTCCACGATCGTTGACCTGGCCGGGCACCGCCCACGCATCCTGCGCGAGGGCGCGATCAGCGCCGAGCAGATCGGCGAGGTGCTTCAGATGCCAGCCAGCGAGCTGCGTTCGAAGTCCTAAAGGTGGGCTAACGGGATGCTTGTGGCTCAGGGATTCACGCCGGTGGCCGGTGCCGGCGTGCCGTTACGCGAGCTGGCGCTCGTGTTGCTGGTCGGCTGTACCGTGACCTTCCTGACCACTGGCGGTGTGCGCTACCTCATGGTCCGCTACGGCACCATGGCCATGCCCCGGGAGCGCGACGTGCACACGGTTCCCACGCCTCGCTTGGGTGGGGTGGGGATGTTTACCGGCGTGGTTGTCGCGATTGTCGCCGCAGCTCAGCTGCCTGCCTTGAATCGCGGATTCCCGCCGGTCACACCAGATATGACGGCGGTGCTGGCCTCAGCCTTCGTGATTGTCATCGTCGGTATTCTCGACGACCTGCGGGACATCGCCTGGTGGGTCAAGCTCGGCGGGCAGGTCGTGGGAGCGACGCTCATGAGCCTGCTGGGGTTGAGCTGGTATCTGATCTACTGGCCCGGCGGGGAGGGGACCACCCTCATTCTGGACCAGGTCCAGTCCACGATCTTGACCGTCTTGCTCACGGTCACGATCATCAACGCGATGAACTTCGTCGACGGCCTGGACGGCCTGGCTGCCGGTCTGGGGCTGATCGCGGCGGGCACCGTGCTGATCTACTCGCTGACGATCCTGCATGACCAGGGTGGGGCGGTGTCCGCGTATCCGCCGGCGATTATCTCTGCTGTGCTGGCCGGGGTGTGCATGGGCTTTTTGCCGCACAATTTCTCGCCTGCGCGGATCTTCATGGGGGATTCGGGCTCGATGCTCATCGGCACGCTGCTCTCCGCTGCCTGCGTGTCTGCCTCCGGGCGCATCAACCTTTCGCTCTATGGAGTGGCGGACATGTTCGCGCTGCTGTCTCCCGTGATCGTAGTGCTGGCTGCGCTGTTCATTCCGCTGCTGGACCTCGTGCTCGCTGTGGTGCGGCGCGTGGCGGCTGGCAAGAGCCCGTTTGCACCGGATAAGAAGCACCTGCACCACCGGCTGCTGCGCCTGGGGCACACCCAAAAGCAGGTGGTGCTGGTGCTTTATACCTGGGTCGGGGTGGCCGCGTTCGGCGCGGTGGGTTCCACGGTCTTGCCGACGAACCTGACCGCGATCCTGGTCGGGGTGCTGCTGCTCGTGGCCGTGGCGAGCACGGCGATTCCGTTGTGGAAATCTGGGGAAGCGGAAGATAGAGTAATCCGACGTGAGTGAAGATTTTGCAGGTCACAATGACCGCCAGCCAGACCAGCCCGGGGTATCCGACCCTCAAGCTGCGCAGTCCCCGCTGCCTCCCGTTGAGGAGGACCCGGACGTCGGTGATTCCCGCCGTCCGCTGATCCGTGCCGCCCGGGGCGGGCTCATCGCTCTGACTGCGGTGACGGTGTTCTCGCTGGCCCTGTGGGGCGCGACGCGCGACCTTCCGGGGATTTATGGCGCGCTCATCGGTGCGGCGATTGGTGGCGGCTTCCTGCTGATGACGATCGGCGTGGTGCTGGTGACTGCCAACTCCTCCCCTCAGGTCACCCTGGGGGCTGTGCTGGGGTCCTGGCTCCTTAAGGCAGCGTTACTGCTGGTTGTGCTGATCGTCATCAAGGACAAGACCTTCTATGACAACACGGCACTCGGGGTCACGATCATCCTGGTGCTCGTGGCGATGCTCGGCTCGGAGATCATGGCAATTACACGCACGAAGCTGATGTATATCCCCGAGAAATAGGCCGCGAATCCAGCCGGCGGCAAGCAGCGCAAGAGAGCTGTTCGGGCCGGTGATCCGGCGTAGCGGGAATGAGCGAAACCCCACAGGTGAATGTGATCACAACCTGTGGGGTTTCGCTTATGGTTTCTTGGGGGTTTCCTGGTAGAGTCGTAGCGGGCCAACTGGGCTGCTGGGCGTATTGCCACCAAGGCAGCGTAATTCGGCACCGACCCACCCTCATGGACGTGCGACGGAGTCCTGGGGGAGAGGTAATACCAAGAAATAGACCTCCATCGCACCGCCTAACTTTTCTAAAAGTTCACGCGGCCCAATCACGGGAGAGAACGCTGAGTGTAACAACCTTGGCAATGAAGGGTGAGTTTCATCCCCCTTCATTGGAGCACGAATTCTTCCCGGGGCAGGTGGATCCAAATCAGCTGTGGCTGACCGGTTTCGCGGGCGATATCTTCGCCCTTGACCGTCTCATGCTCGTGCGTATCCTGATGATCGCCATCGTGGTGATCTTCTTCCTGATCGCTATGCGCAAGCCGAAGCTGGTTCCCCGCGGTATCCAGAACGTTGGCGAAATCGCTCTGGACTTCGTGCGGATCCACATCGCGGAGGAAATTCTAGGCAAGAAGGAAGGTCGCCGGTTCCTGCCGGTGATTGCGGCAATCTTCTTCACTGTCGTGGCTGCGAACCTGCCGACCCTCATCCCGTTCCTGAACATCTCCCCAAGCGCCCGTGTCGGCCTCCCGCTGGTACTGGCGCTTGTGGCATATGTGGTGTTTATCTACGCGGGTGTGAAGCGTTACGGGTTCGGTAAGTACATGAAGTCCTCGCTGGTCATTCCTGGCCTGCCGACCTTCATCCACTTCATTGTTGTACCGATCGAATCCTTCTCGACCTTCATCCTCCGTCCGGTAACCCTGACCATTCGTCTTATGGCCAACATGCTGGCC
>DYZK01000066.1 GCA_020741275.1 Corynebacterium urealyticum | reverse complement strand
GCTGGCGACGAACGAGCTGATCTCCGGGCTGCACGACCTCGAGGCAGGCGGCGTCGATCCCGTGAACGCCACGAAGGAGGAGCAGGCCGAACAGCGCGAGCTCGAGGCTCACGCTGCTGCCCTGAAGGCGGCGAACACCGCGCACGCCACCGACACCATCCAGGAGATGCGTGAGGCCTGCGGCGGCTACGGCTACATGGCAGAGAACCTGCTGACCAGCCTGAAGGCAGACTCGGATATCTTCACCACCTTCGAAGGCGACAACGTGGTGATGATGCAGCTGGCCGGTAAGGAGCTGATGACCGGCTTCTCCAAGGAGATCGGCAGCTTCAACCCGCTAGAGATGGTCCGCTTCGGGCTGGATAACTTCTCCACTTTGCTGCGCCGCCGCACCGCCGCGGATGCCCTGGTCCAGAACCTGAAGGACACCTTCTCCGATAGCGAGGAGGCCACCCTCTTCGACCCGGGTAGCCAGCTGCGCCTGGTTTCGGAGCGGGAGCGCCGCCTCATGGTCTCCCTGGGCCGCCGCCTGCGCGTGGCCAAGGACATGCCGGTGGAGAAGGCCGCGAAGGTCGTCGACCGGGCGCAGGACCACCTGCTGGAGGTCGCGTGGGCCCACGTGGACCGCATCCTCCTCGAGGCCCTGCTGGAGGCGGAGGCCACGCTGACCAGCGACACCGCCCGCGACGTGATGGAGCAGGTCCGCGACGTCTACTTCCTGGACCTCATCGTCCGCAACGGCAGCTGGTACCTGGAGCAGAACCTGCTCACGGGCACCCGCACCAAGGCGGCACGTGCCGCTCTCAACGACCTGGTGGACTCCCTGGGCCCCTGGTCGGAGCTGCTGGTGGACGCCTTCGGGGTGCCGTTGGAGATCACCTCCGTAAACCTCATGCAGCGCTATGAGGACATGGTGACCAAGGCCGAGTCCGACCCGGCGGTCGGCCAGCCGGGGCGCTGGCGGGAGGACTAACCCCAGCGCTGCGGGGAGGCCGCGCGGCGTGGGGGTTCGCGCGGCAGAAGGTCGGCACGGCGGACGGGAAACCGCCGGCCGCCCGGCCTCATCAACCCTGCAATTTTCGCGCACAACCCGCGCGCTAGACTCGACTGAGTGACAGTTTCGGGAGATCAGAATAGGCAGGGCCCACCAGCAGCGGGCAAAAGTTCAGTCGACCGTATCTTCGGCACGGATGCCGACTCCTTCGGCGTCCGCGCCCTCCCCGATGCTCCTTCCCCGCCCTCGATGCGGGCGATGCTGCTGACCTTCAACTCCTTCCGCCACCAGGTTCCCCGAGCCATCCGCGCCGCCCTGGCGATCTTGATCCCGGGCATCATTGGTTACCTTCTGGGATTCGGCGCCGAGCTGCTGCTCGTCTCCGCGGGTGCCGTGCTCCTCATCAACGGTGAGAACAAGCCCTACCGCGAGCGTTGGAAATCACTCCTGCGCTATGGGCTGCTCTTCACCAGCCTGACCTTAGGTTTCCGTCTGCTCGGCATCTGGAGCCATTCCCACGGCCAGATGGACTTCTCCGAAGGGATCGGCGGGGTCATCGCCAACCCGCGTGGCGCGCTCATCGCCTACCTGCCACTGATGCTTTTCCTCGCCGTGTGCGTGGTCTGCGTCTACGTGACGATGTGTCTGCGCCTGACCCCACCGGGGCCGTATCTGATGTTGTTCGTCACCGGCGGGCTGATGGTCAACAAGATTTCCATCTCGCTCTCAGCCACCCTGATCTGGTCGATCATCGGCGCGGTCTCCGGGTTCATCATCAGCATGTCCGGCTGGCTGGTCGACAAGCACGGCCCGGAACGCAAGGCGGTGGAGGACGCCGAGGCCGCCGTCGCCGACTACTTGGAGGCCCGGACCAAGGAGGCGCCGGCCGAGTACGAATCGCTCAAGCTCACCGCCGCCGGCGCGATCCACCGCGCCTGGTCGATGCTTGCCCACGCGGGCGCCATCCACGGCGGCATCATCACCCCGGAGTCTCGGGGTACGAAGAGCGAGGAGCTCGTGCACCGCATGCTCAGCGCGCAACACCGCTGGGCCACCGCCGATCCGGATGCCAAGGCGCAGCGCCACTCCCCCTCCGACCGGCGCACGATCCCGCTCGCCTCTCCCGGGGCGTGGGCCAAGCTGAAGCGGCAGTGGCACCGCGACTCTCACCCGATGGTCACCGCCCAGCGCGTCGCGCTCGCGGGCCTGGGCGTATCCATCCTCTCCACGGTACTGGGCCTGGGACGACCGGACTGGGCGATTACCTCCGTGATGCTGCTGCTCGGCCAAGGGCCCTACCGCATGGCAGGCACGGTGCGCTGTATCCACCGCATCGCTGGCTCCGTCATCGGGATCCTGCTGTACCTGGCCTTCTACCAGCTGCACCCGGGCATCCTGATGGACCTCTTCGGGCTTGCCGTGGCCATGGCCTGCACGGAGCTTTTCATCGCCGCGAACTACGGGTTGGCGATGGTCTTCACCGCCCCGTTGGGGCTCATGATGGCTGGCCTGGGCAGCGCACCCATCGGGCAGACGGCGATGGACCGCGGCGCGGAGCTGGTGATCGCCTCCCTGCTCTC
>DYZK01000065.1 GCA_020741275.1 Corynebacterium urealyticum | reverse complement strand
AGCTGCAGCGCACGGAGGCGCTCCAGAACTACGAGGGCCGCGTGGGCGGGACCTCGGGCACCAACTGGCTGCTCGTCGGCTCGGACTCCCGTGCCGGTCTGGACCAGGAGACCGCCGATCGGCTCTCCACTGGCATGCTCGACGAATCGGAGGGCCGCACGGACTCGATCATCCTGGTGCACGTGCCGCTCGTAGGGAAGGCCACGATGATCAGCCTGCCGCGCGATAGCTTCGTCAACGTCCCCGGCTACGGGGAGAACAAGATCAACGCCGCCTTCGCTCTCGGCGGCCCCGCGTTGCTGCAGCGCACGGTGGAGGAAGCCACGGGGCTGCGCATCGACCACTACGCGGAGGTCGGCTTCGCCGGCTTCGCAAACGCCGTGGACGGCGTCGGCGGGATCGAGATGTGCCTCGAGGAGCCTCTCGACGACCCAATGGCGGGCATTAGCCTACCCGCGGGCTGCCAGGACCTGGACGGGCCGAATGCCCTGGGCTATGTGCGCTCCCGCTACGCCTCGGCGGGCGGCGACCTGGATCGCGCGGGCCGCCAGCGTCAGCTGCTCTCCGCGTTGAGCAAGAAGATGCTTTCCCCCGGTACGCTCTTCAACCCCTTCCGCCTCTTCCCCACGGTCGGCGGCGTCGCCAAATCCCTCACTGTGGACAAGGGCGATCACATGTGGCACCTCGCCCGCCTCGGGGTGAAGATGCGCGGCGCGAAGCAGGAGGTCGTGCCGACCTCCGGCAGCGCGGATAACTACGCGGGCAGCGTCCTACTCTGGGACCAGGCCGCCGCCGAGCAGTTGTTCAGCAGCCTGCGTTAGCACCCGCTGCGACTGCCTCGCCCGGCGCGACCCCACCGACGAGGGGTAGCACGCGCAACGAGCGGACCGAACGCCCCTCAGCGACCCGTCTGCCCCGGCCCGGGCGGGTATTAGCGAATCGTGACCTCGCGGGACACGATCGTCTGCTTCGCCTTCTGCTCCTCCGGAGAGAAGCGGCCCGAATCATTCGCCAGGGCCTCGGCGATCTTCTTATCGAGTGCCTCCAGGCCCTTCTGCCAGGTCTGCGGCTCCCAGGAGTTATCGAGATCCCAGACCGGAACCATCACGCCGTGGGTGCGGAACACGCCCGCGAACTTGGACCCCTCGCCGAGGTTCAACTCGCCAGCGGCATGAACGCGAGCCAACGCGTTGAGCAGCTCATTCTCATCCTCCGGGCGAACCCAACGGATGTGGGCCCGCTCACCCGGATCAATCCACCAGGCTGCACCCTTGATGTCCGCGCGCACCTTCTCGGAGGGCAGGACGGAATCGTTGGCACGGCGCAGCGTCGCCGCGACCTGCGGGTTGTCCTGGTGCTCCTCGGTGAGCCACCAGTTGAAGTCCTGCTCGACGATGATCTCCTCGTCGGCCTTCGGATCCAGCAGGTTGGTCAGCTCTGGCTCGTTGCCGTCGGCCACGCCGACCTCGAGGGCTGCGCCAGGCTCGGCGCTCTTCAGCCAGTTCAGCGCGTACGCGAGGTCGCGGTTCGGGTTATCGCCCGGGCGCTGTGTCTGCAGCGCGACGAAGCCCTCACCGCCGTCTTCGGCAGCGCGACGCATCGCCGCCACCGCGCCCGGCAGGACGGTCACGAGAGACACCGGAAAGTCGATCCCCTTTACCTCGACCTTCACGCGGGCGGAAGGCACGAACTCCTGCAGCGCGATGATGTCGGATTCCATCGCGAAGCCCGCGTACGGACGGGCGTCCCTCTGCAGCTTCGCGCGCTCCGCGGCGCGGGCAGCGAGCTTGGCCTGACGGCGGCTCATCCCCTCGGGCAGGTCTTGATTCTTCTTATTTTTCTTAGCCACGCTGCTGATTTTAACCTGCCCTGTGGACAAGCCCCACCCCATTGCAAAACTAGGCCTGACCCGCCCCTCCACCGGCCGAGTTTCGCAGCCAATCCGAGGCCTCCCCGGGGTAATTTGTTGCCACCCAACGGGCCCCTCGCTGGGCGATCCACCGCAGCTGCTCCGCATGATCCACCGTCCAGATGTAATCCGCCGGAGCGCCTCGCTGGTCGCCTCGAATACTCGCCATCGCCTGCTCGATGGACCATCCCGCGTGCCTCGCGATCCCCGAGCCCCGCAGCAGTGGGCGCGCGGGCGGGTGGTGTTTCCGGCGCAGCTGGATGCGCTCCACCTGCGGGTTGATCCGGCGAGAGCGCCACAGTGACCAGCTGTCGAAGCTGATCAGGTAGATCCCCTCCCCGCCTGCCAGCCCCGCGGCTTCCAACTGGCGGTGCATCTCCGCCTCCACCTGCAGGCTCCGCACATGTGGGTGCTTGGTCTCAATGAAGAGCTCGGGTTGGCCGGCACCCGCGCTGTGCCTCATATCCTGCAGAAACTCTAGCAACTCTCGCAGCTCCAGTACGGCGGCCGGCCGGGTTGACGTCCCAAAATTAAGGGCCTTAAGCTCCGCCAACGTCATGCGGGACACCGCCCCCGTCCCGTCGGAGACGCGGTCCACGGTGCGGTCGTGTACGCAGACCGCGTGGCCGTCGCGGGTGAGCCGGATATCGCACTCATAGCCATCGGCGCCCTGGGCGGCCGCGAGCTCGTAGGCGCCGATCGTGTGTTCCGGGCGGTGCTTGGACGCACCACGGTGGGCAATGATTTTCACCTCGTGCTGCACGCCCCCTTTTCTACCGGATTTCTCGCTGCTGCTTGCGCCGCGCGCATCTCACGGCTTGAGCCGCGGTCGTGCCCGTCCTAGCCCCACCGCGCGCACCGCACCCGCGCTCTCGGCACCACGAAGCCGCCGGGTAATCTTGGGTACGTGCACGAAGCAGCCCCAACCCCGAATGTCACGGACACCTCGCTGGTGTTCGAAGGCGGAGCCATGCGCGTGGTCTTTTCCGCCGCGCTCGTGGAGGCCTTGCTGGAATCCGATGTGAACTTCGCCCACGTCACAGGCAATTCCGCGGCGACCTCTCACGTGGCGAATTACGTCTCCCGCACCACCGACCGGATGCGCAAGACGTTCACCACTTTTCCCTCCGACCCGAATTTCGGCGGCTGGCGGGCCTGGCTGCGCGGGGATGGGTTCTTCAATGCGGGCTATATCTACGGCGAGGCCGGTATGCCTGGCCAGCCGATGGGCATGGACTGGGAGATCTTCGATAACTCGCCGGTGCAGTACCGCATCTCCGGTTTCAACGCGCTGACGGGCGAGACGAAACACTGGGGTCGGGAGTCGATCCACAGCCCGGAGGACTTCCTGGTCCGGGCCCGCGCATCTTCTTCCCTCCCGGTCTTCATGCCGGCCACCGAGGTCGACGGGCAGCCGTGGTTCGACGGCGCGTTTGGCCCCACCGGCGGCATTCCCATCGACGCCGCGATGCAGGACGGCTACGACCGCTTCCTCGTGATCATGACCCGCACCCGGATGTATCGGAAGTCCGCGGCGGGGCGCGCGCTGTGGTTGCTGCGCCGCACGCACGGGCAGTACCCGGCGCTGCTGGACTCCATCGCCGACCGGCACGTGCGTTATAACGAGACCCGCGATTACCTCTTCGAGCTGGAAAAGCAGGGTAAGGCGTATCTTTTTATTCCTGAAATCATGAATATCAGCAATCAGGATCGCAATCCGGTGAAGCTTTCCCTGGCCTACCAAGAAGGCCTTGAGCAGGCACGACGCGAGATGCCGGCCATCAAGGAATTCCTCGGTCTTTCCTAGAGTTTTTGCCGTGTCACCGCTGTTTGCCTCTTTTTTAATGACGTCTCACCCTTGCGGGACCCCAGGTTTTTCGCCACAATTGGTTACTAACGGCCAGGCGGGAATAAAAGTACTGGTTCGGCCGTTCGTAATAATTAGAACCTTTTCAACGAATTCGGAAGGACTGATTGAACAATGGCTAAGTACACGCTGCCTGAGCTCCCATACGCATACGACGCACTGGAGCCGCACATCTCGGCCGAAATTATGGAGCTGCACCACTCCAAGCACCACAACACCTATGTGCAGGGTGCCAACGCTGCTCTCGAGGCTATGGAGAAGGCACGCGAGGAGGGCACCAACCCGGATCAGATCCGCGCGCTGTCCAAGAACCTTGCGTTCAACCTTGGTGGCCACACCAACCACTCCATCTTCTGGAAGAACCTCTCCCCGAACGGTGGCGGCGAGCCGACCGGCGAGCTGGCTGAGGCCATCAACCGCGACTTCGGCTCCTTCGAGAAGTTCAAGGACCAGTTCTCCTCCGCAGCACTGGGTCTGCAGGGCTCCGGCTGGGCTGTCCTGGGTTACGACCACATCGGCGAGCAGCTGGTCATCCAGCAGCTGACCGACCAGCAGGGCCAGACCTCCATCAACCTGACCCCGCTGCTGATGCTGGACATGTGGGAGCACGCCTTCTACCTGCAGTACAAGAACGTCAAGGCTGACTACGTGAAGGCAGTCTGGAACGTCTTCAACTGGGAGGACGTCGCCGAGCGTTTCGCTGCAGCGAAGAACTAAGTCTGACTCACAGGCTTAACTCTTAAAGCCTGCGGGCTTTGACCGGGTGGCTTCACGGGAGACCGTGGCCCACCCGGTTTTTCTTTGCGCTGGTGCTTCCGCCACCAGCTGCGCTTTCGCCAACGGACTTGCTCCGGCCGCCGGGCCCGGGCCCGGCGGCCGGAGCGCTTAGCCGAGCACGCCCGTCTGGCAGCTCACGCCGTTTGGCCCGTGATTGCAGTAGCCGTCCGGGTTCTTCGCCAAGTACTGCTGGTGCTCATCCTCCGCGAGGTAGAACTCGCCGGCCGGGGTATCCGCCAGCAGCGCGACCTCCGTGGTGATGGGGCCAAAACCGCGCTCGGTGAAGGCCGGCTGCCACGCCTCGACGGCCTTCTCCGCCTGGGCGAGCTGCTCAGCGTCCAGGGCATAGACTGCACTGCGGTACTGCGAGCCGACATCGTTGCCCTGCCGGTCGCCCTGGGTGGGGTCATGGTTCTCAAACATGATCCGCAGCAGCTCGGCGGTGCTCACCCGCTGCGGGTCGTAGACGATGCGCACGGCCTCGGTGTGCCCGGTACGCCCGGTGCAGGTCTCACGGTAGGTCGGGTTCTGGGTGTACCCGCCGGCGAAGCCCACGGCGGTGGACTCCACACCATCCGTGGCCCAGAAGATACGCTCTGCTCCCCAATAGCAGCCCATGCCGACCACGAGCTCCGCCTGGCCCTCCCGCCACGGGCCGGTGAGTGGCGTGCCGAGCACCACGTGTGGCTTCGGATCCGGCAGCACCGGGTGCCTCCCGCCAGCCAGTGCCGTCTCCGCGGTAACCCGCGGCGCCTGGTACGCGCCCGCTGTGTTCAGGGCCTTCATTCTTTCGAAAAGATCCACGACCGTGCTCCTTCGTCCTCTTGGGGCTTGTTCACTGCCTATTCCACCAGGCTGATGCCCGGCGCGCCACGACGCAACCAGCCGCGCACGCTACGAGTGGCCACGCAGTCATCCGCGTTATAGCGCTCCAGAGTCCGCCGAGAAATATCGGCGGTACGCCCGCCGGTGGCGACGGCCACCTCGAAGAGGTCCACCGCAGCTTTGCCGTCTACGCCCTCCTGGCTGAAGTGGAAGCCCGCCAGCGGGGCGATCGTCTTCAGCCCCAGCGAAGCGGTTCCCAGCAGCCCCCGGGAAACGTACTCGAAGACGTCGCCGAACTCCGAAGACTGGATGAATTCGTTGACCTCCGCCAGGGTCGGCATCCGCACCTGACGCTGCCCGCCGTCTGCGCTGGGGCTATCGTACTCCTGGCCACCGTAAAGCCGGGCGTAGTGGCGCAGCCAGTAGAGCTCGCCTTGCTTGGCGTAGACCCACATCAGGAACCTCCGGCCCTCGGCATGGGCACGTTCCCGGCGCCACATCAGCCAGTCCCACATCTCTGCGACGTGGCGCCCCTCGTCCCCGGTGGGGCTGAAATCCGAGAAGGCCACGTATTGGTGACCGTCGAAGGTGCCCCAGAGAAAGGTGCCGCGGCTCGGGTGCGCCTCCATGTCCACGTCGATCTCCACGGGCTCCTGATCCTGTGGGAGAACCAGCGGCCCGCGGTACCACTGCTGCACCGGCCGGCGGATGGCCACCTCGCCGCGCATCCAGGCCGCGGCCAGAGCGCTGGCCTCCCCCGCCCCGGCGGCAGCGAGGGCCGGCAGCGTGTTGATGCCCTTATCCCGCCACGGTCGGTTGCGGTCCCCCGGCAGCAGCAGCGAAATGTCCTGCGTCTGGAGCAACTGAGCACGGCAGTGATTATGAAATTCGCAGGTCTGGCACTCCTTGACCCGGGAGGGCGCTGTCGGGACGGGCTCAGAGAAGGCCGCCAATAACCCGGGGTACAGGCGCTGGGCGTCGAAGAAATAGCAGCGGGACCCATCGGGTTCCGCACCCGGGCTGCGGCCGATGATGCCAACGTCAGGGCTGGAGAAACCCCAGCTGAACAGGATCATATTCGCCATGCCCAGGCGCTGGGCATCGCTGGCCACGGTGCGGTGGCGCAGCATCGTTGCGGCGGGCTTCCCCAACCCGAGTGCGTCGACGGAGACGACGCGACAATCCGCGCGGTGCCGGTTTTTCGCCGGGCGGGTCGCGTTGTGCCCGGTGATGATGACCGGCGCGTAGGCCGCCGTCTCGAGCGACACCCCGGGATCCATGCGCACGAGCAGGTCCACCCGGGCTTCGAGCCCGTCGTGTTCGAGGACCGGGTTGAGGATCAGCCGATCCCCGCGCGCCATCGCCTCCAGGGTCTCCTCCACCGCGTTATCCCCGTCGGCGATCTCGCTGCGGGTGGGGCGGAGCTTATCGCCGATCCGGGGTGCGGTGGGCAGCTGGGCAAAGACGGCGGAGCGCCGGCGCCACGCGGAAATCCGGCTCGCGATGCGCTCGGCGAGGTGCTCCCAATCGCTGTCCAAGTACAGGCGGGCGGTCTGGCCGCTCAACACCCGGCGTAGTAGCGCACGGTGGCGGCACCCAACCACGTCGGAGGGGCTAAGCCCCGCCTGCTCGGACAAGAAGTAACTCACAAGTGCCCTAGCTTAGCCGGGGACCACCGTGCCAGCCGAAGCGCGGAAAGCTGCCGCCGGCGGCAGCATCCGCCCCACCCCGGTATTGCCCCGCGGGGCGCCTCGCGTTCGCTAAAGTGGTGGGGAGTTAGCTATTTTCCCCAGGCCTGGCGAGGGCTTGGCGTGTGTGTGTACCGCGACTAATCGCATTAATGAGGAGAATCATGGGTCTATTCAAGAATCTGCGGAAGCGCCGTATCGAACGCAAGGCTGCCTTTAAGGCTGCAAAGATTCGGGCCAAGGTGGACGCCAAGGAGGCCGCAAAGCTGGAGAAGGCCAAGGAGAAGTACCTCCGCAAGACCGCCAAGCAGGTGCGCAAGCTCGACGCTAAGGAGCTGAAGAACCGCCGTAAGCACGAGGAGCAGATGGCGAAGGCGTCCATCGAGCAGCTCAAGGCCGGCCGCTTTAACTCCCGCAATGTGCTGCGCTTCATTGGTGCCTCGCGCGTCGCCGCCCCGGTGGTGGTTCCGCTGGTGTATCGCGCACTGACCCAGCTGCAGGGCAAGGGCACCGTCACCACGCAGGCCCGCGGCGCTGCCGACTCCGCGCTGCGCTCCTTCCCGGCGGACGGCGCCCCGCAGCGCGCACGCATTAAGCAGATTCAGAAGTCCGTAGACAAGGGCGTGCCTTCCGGTTTCGCTAAGGATGTCAATGACCGCATGGATGTTCTGATCGAAGCTATCGATAATGCTGGCTCGATGGGCGAAGATCAGCGCGAGCGCGTTTTGGAATCCGTATCTAAGGAGCTCGATCTCGTCGAGGCGCAGATCGCGACCAAGCGCGGTTAATGATTAAGTGATTTTGGCTACTTTTAGCCAATATCCTTAGCCATTCCCTTTATGGCCATTTCTTTCTAATCGAATATTGGGTAGCATTTCTTTCAAATCCCTAAATCATCGATTCAGGAGTTGCTGCACACGATGGCACGCAAAGAGATCACCCAGTATTTTGACGACATCGACAACGCGCCACTCGCTGCGGAGGACGTTAATGTCGTGGAGTTCGCCGTTGATGGTGTGACCTACTCTATGGACGTCTCGACCGCAAACCGGGAAAAGTTCGAGGAAGCACTCGCGCCCTATATCGCAGTCGCCCGCCGCGTTCAGCGCACCAGCTCCCGCCGCGCCCCGCAGAGCACCAATAGCCCGGAGCGCAACCGAGCTATCCGCGAATGGGCACAGGCTAACGGCCTTCAGGTTTCCGATCGCGGCCGCATTCCGCAGAATATTGTCGATCAGTACGACGAAGCCCACTCCTAAAGCACACTTCGTGAAAATGCGCTGTGCGCACTAAAATTTCGACCATGGCGCTTTCTACCTTTCGCTTTTCTCCAGCCCGCCCCGTCGCGCGAGCCAGCGCAGGTGTTATGCTCATCGGCCCCCTCGCGATGGCGGGCTGCTCCGCCATTGGTGGCGATAAGCCGGAGCAGAACACGGAAGCCCAGCAGCCGAAGGACGGCCTCCTGCCCGGCGAGCCTGTCCAGGGCGTGAAGGGCACCGAGCTGCCCGTCGATACACTGCCCGCACCGGTGGGGCAGGGCAACTCCGAAACCCGCTGCCCATACCTCGACGGCGAGTGGCTTCAGACGACCACAGGCCAGCGGTGGACTGCCACCGGTCTCGATGGTCGCTTCGATCCGCCGGCGTGCGTCTTCTGGTCCTACGAGGATGTTCCCC